>NZ_JBJIAL010000033.1:0-63541 GCF_045310895.1 Mycobacterium sp. SMC-18 | reverse complement strand
TCTACCAGTGCCTTTACGTGCAGGGCCGTGGCCAACTGCGCGCTGATCTGAACAAGTGCCTGTCCACCAAACGGGCCACCCGCAAGCCCCGCGACCACACCGAACGCCGCGGCAAGTTCACCGATGTGTTCACCATCAGTGACCGGCCAGCCGAGGCCAATGACCGTGCCGTGCCGGGACATTGGGAAGGCGACCTGATCCTGGGTACTCGCGGCGGCAGCGCGATCGGCACCCTGGTCGAACGCAGCACCCGGTTCACCATCTTGTTGCACCTACCCGACAATCACACCGCCGACTCGGTGGCCGCGGCGATGATCGCGGCGATGAGTGAGCTGCCCGAACACCTGCGCCGCAGCATCACCTGGGACCGCGGCAGCGAGATGGCGAACTGGCGTGACATCAAACTGGCGCTCAAGGCGCCGGTCTACTTCTGCGATCCGCACTCACCCTGGCAGCGCGGGAGCAACGAGAACACCAACCGGCTGCTGCGGTTCTGGTTCGAAAAAGGCACCGACCTGAGCGTGCACACCAAAGCCGACCTCACCCGTATCCAGGACACCCTCAACAAGCGTCCCCGACCCACCCTCGATCTGGACACCCCAGCCCAACGCCTAGCCGCGCTCTTGAACCAAGCCGCCTAGCCACGTTGCACTAATCGATTGACTTTGAGCGCGAAAAGTCGCCATCTTCTTCACGTTCGGCGGCTAGCGGACCGCCGCCTCCAGGTCCGTCAGCGAGTCTTCGAGGTGGCCCAGCAGTCGCTGCAGGTGCGGCACGCTGTGCCGGCAGCCGACCAACCCGAAGTCGAGGTTGTCGCCGTTGTTGACCAGCGTGATGTTGAGCGCCTGCCCGTCGAGCGCGATCGACAGCGGATAGTTCCCGTCGAGCCGGGCGCCCTTCCAGTACATCGGCACCCGCGGCCCCGGCACGTTCGAGATGACGATGTTGAACGGCGGCGGGGTGGCGTCGACGAAACCCGGCACGGCGGACAGCGCGATCGGGGACAGCAGCAGCGCCGACAGGGCCATGGACTCCGTCTTCGACAGCCCCGAGAACACCTGCTTGTTGCCGCGCATCGAGTCGGCGATGGTCTGCAGCCGCGTCGCCGGATCCTTGACGTCGGTGGCCAGGTTGCACAGGAGCGCGCCGACCTGGTTGCCGCCGGCATCCGCGTCGGCCTCGGACCGCAGGCTCACGGGGACCATCGCGATCAGCGGCGCGTCGGGCAGGGCGTTCTGCTCGAGCAGGTAGGCCCGCAGCGCACCGGCGCACATGGCCAGTACGACGTCGTTGACGGTGACGCCGCCGGCGGCCTGCTTGACGGCCTTGATCCGGGCGATCGGCCAGGACTGCGCCGCCACCCGCCGGGCGCCACCGATCTTGACGTTGAACATCGTCTTCGGCGCACTGAACGTCCGGGTCAGGTTCTGCTCCAACAACACCGCGCGAGCCACCCGGAACGCCGATGGCGCCAGACCGGCCGCCGCGCCGACGGTGCCCACCGCCGAACCGATCAGGGACGGGCTCTGCTTCGGCGCACGCTTGCGGGACGGTAGGTCCCACGGCACCCGGACCTCCTGCTCGGACGGGTCGTCGGACAGCGTGCGCATCGCCATCCGGAGAGCGGAAACCCCGTCCAGCAGCGCGTGGTGTGCCTTCGAATAGATCGCGAACCGGCCGTCGTCAAGGCCTTCCACGAGGTACGTCTCCCACAGCGGGCGGTGCCGGTCCAGCAGGCTGGTGTGCAGCCGCCCGCACAGGTCGAGCAGCTCACGAATCCGTCCCGGCGTGGGCAGCGCGGAGCGACGCAGGTGGTAGTCGACGTCGATGTCGTCGTCATACGTCCAGCCGAAGCTGGCGATGCCGCCGAGAATCCGCGCCGGGCGCTTGCGGTAGGTGGGGTTGAAGTTGGTGTGCGCCAACATGTCCCGGTGCAGGTCATGGATGAACTCGGGCCCGGCGCCCTCCGGCGGGGTGAACAGCTGCAGTCCGCCGACGTGCATCGGGTGTTCCCGCGACTCGCCGAGCAGGAACATGGCATCGGTCGGCGACATGATCTCCACCAGCCAAGTAAACCCCTAATCGGCCGGCGGTAAACCTCAACGCGTCAAGGTTGACGTTCGCCCGGTGGCGGCGGGTTGGCGACCACCGGGAACTGGCCGGTGAAGCCCTCGCGCTCCTTGGCGATCGCCAGGACCCGGCCGCGCGCCGCGTACCAGCCCAGGATCAGTGCCGGGATGATGAGCACCAGCGTCGCCACCGTCCAGGTGCCGACCGGCTTGTCGAACGCCATCAGCACCAGCACCGCGGCCAGGAACGCCAGCGTGGCGTATCCGGTGTACGGCGCGCCCCACATCCGGAACGCCGGCCTGGCGATCTCACCGCGCTGCGACCAGCGGAACAGTTGCAACTGACAGATCACGATGGTGGCCCACGACGCGATGATGCCCAGCGCCGCCATGTTCAGCACGATCTCGAAGGCCTGCGCCGGCACGACGCCGTTGAGCACGACACCGAGCAGGCCGATGCTGGCGGTCAGACAGATACCGCCATAGGGCACACCACGTTTCGACATGACGCCGGTGAACTTCGGGGCGCTGCCGTTCATCGCCATGGAGCGCAGGATGCGGCCGGTCGAGTACAGCCCGGCGTTCAGGCTGGAGAACGCGGCCGTGAGCACGACGACGTTCATCAGGGTGCCGGCGCCCTCGAAACCGATCTTCGAGAAGAACGTGACGAACGGGCTCTCCCCCGGCTTGTATGCCGAGTACGGCAGCAGCAGGCCGAGCAGCACCAGCGAGCCGACGTAGAAGAGCGCGATGCGGAAGATCACCGAGTTGATGGCGCGCGGCATGATCTTGTGCGGTTCTGCCGTCTCACCCGCCGCGGTGCCGACGAGTTCGACTGCGGCATAAGCGAAGACGACGCCCGAGGTCACCACCACCAGTGGTAGCAGGCCGGTCGGGAACAGGCCGCCGTGGTCCGCGATGACGCTGAAGCCGGTGGACTGACCGTCGACCTTGAAACGGCCCGCGAGGAACACCGTGCCGACGACCAGGAAGGTCACCAGCGCCACGACTTTGATCAGGGCCGCCCAGAACTCGAGCTCGCCGAACAGCGTCACCGAGATCAGGTTCATGCTCAGCACGATGGCCAGGGCGATCAGCGCGATCAGCCACTGCGGGATCGCGTCGAACGCCGACCAGTAGTGGAAGTAGGTGGCGATGGCGGTCGAGTCGACGATCGACGTCATGGCCCAGTTCAGGAAGTACATCCAGCCGGCGACATAAGCCGCCTTCTCCCCGAGGAACTCCCGCGCGTACGACACGAACGACCCCGACGACGGCCGGTGCAACACCAGCTCGCCCAGGGCCCGCAGGATCAGGAAGACGAACCCGCCGCAGATCAGGTAGACGAGGAACAGCCCCGGCCCCGCGTTGTGCAACCGGCCACCGGCACCCAGGAACAGGCCGGTGCCGATGGCGCCGCCGATCGCGATCATCTGCAGCTGACGCGGTTTGAGGGTGTGGTGGTAGCCCGCGTCCTCGGCCGTCAGACCGGGCGGCTCGGCATGCTTGTGCGGCGTGGAAGTCATAGCGTTTCAGTGAACACTGATGCTCAGTTTCGCGCAGGACAACGAGTTTCCTGTGTGTGAACTGCAAGCGTGTCCCGCCCTGACGCGCGCCGATCAGTAATGTCGGTTGAATGCCGGGCCTCTCGCAAACAGTCGACTTCCACCCCGAGCTGGCGCGGGCCGCACGGTTCATGCCGCGTAGTCCCATCACGCCGTGGAACCTCCGCTTCGTCCGCGTACTGTCCGACCTGCAGGAACGCCGCACCCCCGACAACGTCGAGGTGCTGACCCTGCCGTCGGGCGTCGGGATCCGGCTGCACCGCCCGTCCACCGGCGCGGACCGGGGCGGCGCGCTGCTGTGGATTCACGGCGGCGGCTACGTCATCGGCAGCCCGGCGCAGGACGACGCGCTGTGCCGGCGTTTCGCGGACGCCCTGGGCATCACCGTGGCCGCGGTCAAATACCGGCTGGCGCCCGACAATCCGTATCCGGCCGGGCTAGAGGACTGCTATACGGCGCTGCGCTGGCTGGTCGACCTGCCGGCCGTCGACCCGGCACGGGTGGCGGTCGGCGGCGCCAGCGCCGGCGGCGGCATGAGCGCGGCGTTGGCCCAGCTGGCGCATGACCGCGGTGAAATACCCCTGGCAGCACAGCTTTTGGTATATCCGATGATCGACGACCGGTCGGGTAGCCGGCCCGGGCTGGACCATCCGGGGCACCGGCTGTGGACCCAGAAGTCGAACCGCTTCGGCTGGCGCGCGTATCTTGGCGGCGCCGACCCCGCGGTGGCCGTCCCCGCCCGGCGCGCCGACCTGTCCGGTCTCCCGCCGGCCTGGGTCGGGGTCGGGACCTTCGATGTCTTCCACGACGAGGATGTCGAGTACGCCGAGCGGCTGCGGGCGGCGGGCGTGCCGTGCGAACTGGAAGTGGTGCCGGGCGCTTATCACGGGTTCGACGGCGTCGCCGCCAAGACCCAGGTGGCCCGGGCGTTCTTTGCCAGCCAGGTCGAGTTCCTGCGGCCGCTGCTGAACCCGGCGGTCGTCGGCTAGCCCCGACGGCTAACTCATCGCGCGCCGGCACCGCCGATGCGGCTGCCGCAACCCGCTGCGGCACTGACGATCCCGCCCGCCAGCTGCCGCGCGAACGTGATCTTCGTTACTTAGATTATACTATCTAATTGATGTTTATGCAGGTCATGCGTGGTTTTTGAAATATTAGCCGATCAAATAAACCCTTGCGGGGAAGCATTTCGGGGCGCATGGTTGTTGAACAGACCAACGACCACCTCGGTCGTGATCTTCACCGAGAAGAGGCACGGCAATGACCACCCTGACCCATCAGACGACCGAAAACATCGGCCCCCTGCGGCAGCTGTTCCGGCGTTCCACCGCTGTGGTGGTGCTGACGGCAGCAGGTCTGGGCGTGGCCGGCTACATGGCCCTCGGCATGCTGCAGGACAAGCCGGCCGACCCGGTGCTGCCCGCGTTCTCCGCGGTCCCCGTCCCGTCCGCTCCGGACATGGACAAGCTGCAGAACCTGGGCCAGCTGGCCGCCATCGTGCAGAGCCCGCAGGCGCACCCGGCCCGCTGAGCCCCGCCCGCTGAGTCCGACACCCCGATCTGACCACTGAGCCGCCCTCGAAAACGAGAGCGGCTCAGTGCTTTTCGGCGACTACTGGACGGCGTGTGCCTTGCCGACCGGAGTGCGGTTGGCCAGATTCTTGGCGACCTCTTCGCGCCACAGGTCGTTGGCGTGCGTGGTGTCGACCTCCTGCTCGAAGCGGGCGACCATGTCGGGCTTGATGTCGGCGACGTCGACATAGAACTGCTCGTACCAACGGCGGTGCTGGTAGACCGGACCGTCTTCCTCGGTCAGCAGCGGGTTCTCGATGCGCGTCTTGTTCTTCCAGATCTCGACGTCTTCCATGAAGCCGTCGCCGAAACTGCGGCTCAACGACGCCGCCAGCTTCTCGGTCTTGTCCGCCGGCAACGCCGGATTGTTCTGCACCGCCACTCCCCACTGCAGCACGAACGAATCATGCGTCACGGGGTAGTGGCAGTTGATCAGCGCGATCTCGACCGTGAAGTTCGGGGCCAGATCGTTGTGCAGCCAGTTGATCATGTACGCCGGCCCGAAATACGTCGCCTCCGAGCGCAGGTAGGTGCCGTCCCACAGCTCACGGGTCGCGTAGTCCGGGCGCGGCTTGGACTCCATGAACTGGCTGGCGGTGTGGCCCTCGATGACGTTCTTGAAGTACGTCGGGTAGGCGTGGTGGATGTAGAAGAAGTGCGCCATGTCGACGTTGTTGTCGACGATCTCGCGACAGTGCGACCCCTCGATCAGCAGCGAGTTCCACTGCCACGGCGACCACTGGCCCTCCTCGTAACCCTCGATGGTCGGCGGGGTCAGCTCCGGCCCGGGCGTCGAACCCTCGGGGTCGTGCCAGAGCAGCAGCTGCCCGTTGACCTCGGTGGTCTGCCAGGCGCGGGTGCGGGCCAGCCGCGGCGTGCGCTTGGCGTACGGCACCAACTGACACTTGCCGTCCCCGCCCCAACGCCAGTCATGGAACGGGCACGCCACCGCGTCGCCTTTCACGGTGCCCTGCGACAGGTCACCACCCATGTGGCGGCAGTACCCGTCGAGCACCTTGATGGCGCCGGTGGAGTCGGCGAACACCACGAGCTTGGTCCCGAACGCCTGCACCGAGTGCGGCTTTCCGTCCCGGAACGACTCGGCCAGCCCGATGCAGTGCCAGCCGCGCGCGAACCGCGTCATCTCGACGCCGGCATCGATATGCCGGACCTCGGCCTCAGTCATCTTGTGCCCCTTTCGAATTCGCCGAGCCCTGGAACCAGGACCCTTACGAAGACTCTCGTTTGACCATATCGAGCACCGCCAGGTGGGAGAACACCATGCTGGTGCCGATCGGGTTGCCACCGCCCGGGTAGGCGTAGCCGCTCGGCGCGGCCATGGTGTTGCCCGCCGCGTACAGCCCGGGAATCAGGTTGCCGGCGGTGTCGAGCACCTGACCGGTGGTGTCGGTGCGCAGGCCGCCCTTGGTGCCCAGGTCGGAGATGCCGAACTTGGCAGCGTGGAACGGCGCCTTGTCGATCCGGACCATCGGGCAGGCGCCGCCAGAGAAGGCACGGTCGTAGGCCTCGTCGCCGCGGCTGAAGTCGGGGTCGGAGCCCGCGTCGGCGTATTCGTTGAACTGTTTGACGGTCGCGGCGAGCTGCTCGGCCGGGACACCGATCTTGACGGCCAGCTCGTCCAGGGTGTCCGCGGTGTGCCACAGCCCGGCATCGACGTACTTCTCGGTCTCGACCATCGACACGTTGGTCGCCTTGATCGGCGGCACCCCACCATCGGTGTCGTCGTAGATCATCCAGAACGGCAACGTCATCTCGCCCTTGGCCAGCCGGTCCACGACGACGCGGCCGATGCGGTCGTACGCCGCGGATTCGTTGACGAACCGCTTGCCGTCCTGGTCGACGAAAATGCCGCCGGTGAACCACAGCGCGAACGCGCTGCGACCGTCCGGATGGGTCAGGCCGGGTGACCACCACGCCTGCTCCATCAGATCGGTGTCGGCGCCCACGGCGATGCCCGCCTCATGCGCCTGACCCAGATTTCCCCAGGGCCCCATGGTGTCTCGCGCCTCGCCGGGCACGCCGTACTTGTGCCGCAGCTCGTCGTTGCCCTCGAAGCCGCCGGCCGCGAGCAGCACGCCCTTGCGTGCCCTGATCGCCTTGCGGACCCCGTCGGTCTCGACAACAGCTCCGACGACGGCGCCGTCCTCGGTGACCAGCTCGACCAGTGCGGTGTTGAGTTGTGTTGTCGCCGAAGGGTATTGCTTCAGCGCCACCAGGAAGCGGGCGATCAGCGCCCGGCCGCCGATGAAGTAGTCGTCGGGCTGCGGGACGCCGAGCCGGTCGTTGTCGAGCGGGCCGCGCACCAATTCCTTGAATTCAGGCGCCTTTTCGATCTTCAGCGGACGGGCCGCGACGTGCCGCTGACCGTCCAGCCGGGCCTTGGGCATCTTCCCGAAGTAGTCGGGCCAGGGCAGCATGTCGAACTTGATGTTGGGATCGGCTTCCAGGTACTCCATCAGCGGCGCGCCGCCGCGGACGTAGGTGTCCTGCAGCTCGCGCGGCGTCCGGTCGCCGACGACGGCGTGGTAGTACTCGAGCGCATCCTCGATGGTGTCGTCGGTGCCGGCCCGCTGCAGCACGGGGTTGCACGGGAACCACACGCCACCGCCACCGGAGTAGGCAGTGGTGCCGCCGAACTTGTCGGTGGCCTCGACCAGCAGCACCTCGAGTCCCTCACGCGCGGCGGTGTAGGCGCCGGTGACGCCACCGCCACCAGAGCCCGCCACCAGCACGTCAACCGTCGAGTCCCAGTCCGTCATGCCCAAACTCCCTATAGGTATCGCTGCCGTCCGTACTGCGTGAACTCATCGTCCAACGCGCGCTTGGCATCGTCCGACATCAGGCCGTAAACCGGTACGCCCCGACCCACCCAGCGGTACACCAGTTCGTCGGTGTGCCACTTGTCCGCCTGCAGTTCGCGCTTGAGCACCTTGTTGGAGCCGGTGACCGGCAACGAATCCGAGATCCGCAGGAACCGCGGCATGCCCTTCTTGCCGAGGTCGTCCTGGTCGTTCAGGTACTGCACGAACTTGTCGACGCCGAACAGGATGGGGTCAGCGACCTCGATCGCGGCCATCACCTGATCGCCCGAGCGGGGGTCCGGCACCGCGTATACCCCGGCGGCGATCACCTCGGGATGGCGCCGCAGCACACGCTCGATCGACAGGGCCGACGTGTTCTCGCCGTCGACCCGAATCCAGTCCCCGCGCCGGCCGGCGAAGTAGATGAAGCCGTTCTCGTCGAGGTAACCCAGGTCGCCGGTCCAGTACCAGCCGTTTCGGATGCGGTCGGCGTCGGCGGAGTCGTTCTTGTAGTAGCCCTCGAACTTCTTGGTGCCGAGCTTGTCGACGATCTCGCCGACGGCGTCGTCGGGGTTGAGGATGCGGCCGTGCCGGTCCAAAACCGCCGGGACACACTCGATCATCGTTTCGGGGTTGACGATCGCGACACCCGGATGGGCGGGACGGCCGAGTGCCCCCTCGGGCTGGTTCGGGTCGAGTACGACGGCGCCGCCGCCCTCGCTGGAGCCGTACCCCTCGTACAGCTCCGCGCCGAACCGGCGCTTGAAGTAGGCCTGGTCCTCCGGTGAGGCCTCGGTGCCGAACCCGCGGTTGAGCGGGTTGTCGGCGTCGTCGGGCAATTCGGGGGTGGCCAGCAGATAGCCGAGTGCCTTGCCGACGTAGGTGAAGAACGTCGCACCGAAATACCGCACGTCGGGCAGGAAGCCGGACGCCGAGAAGCTCGGGGTCAGGCAGACGGTCGCGCCGACAGCCAGCGCCGGCGCCCACAGCGCCATGATGGCGTTGCCGTGGAACAGCGGCATACAGCAGTAGTCGACGTCGTCGCGGACGTGGTTGAACTTGTCGACGGCCGAGTAGGCGATCCACGCCAGGCGGCCCTGGCTGCACTTGACGGCCTTCGACGCGCCCGTCGTGCCGGAGGTGAACAGCAGCAGCATCAGCGTTTCGGCGCCGACGCCGTCTGCCACAGCGATTTGTGCACGATTTTCCGCGCCGGCCGCGGATTTTCGTGCACAAATCGCTTCTTGGTAGGTGGGGTCGTCGACGACGAGGATGCGGTCGGGCGTCAGCCCGAGGTCGAGGCCCGTAAGCCGTTCCCGCCCAGCCGAATCCGTGACGATCAGCTGACAGTCCGCATGGCGGACCTCGCCGGCCAGTTCCGTGTTGCCGCGCGTCGGGTTGATGCCGACGATCGTGGCCCCGGACAGCGCGGCGCCGCCCAACCAGAAGATGAAGTCGGGCACGTTGTCCAGCAGGACGCCGATGTGAAACGGCCCGTCAGCCCGCAGTTCGGCGGCGTACGCGCCGCGGGCAGCGGACTCGCGGACCACCTCGTCCCAGGTCCAGTCCTGGTCCCGGGTCCGCAGCCCCAGCCGCTCATCGCCGAGGCGGTCGAGCAGCAGGGCTGCGATGTCCTCGCGGCGTTCAGGCATTGGCGGCGGCGGCCTTCTGGTCGATGTACGCCTGCGGCAGGTCTGCCACACCGAGCTTGGTGACGCTGACCGGGCCGGTCTGATACGCGTCCTCGCCGATGATCAGGCCGTCGGCGTCGATCGGCCAGTTGATCAGCTGACGGAACACCAGCAGGTAGTCGCCGTTCGGGTCGTCGACGTCCACACCGATGGCCTGCGCGGACGCGCCCGGGTAGATCATCTTCATCCAGCCTTCGGTCATCACCAGATCATCGTCGACGGCGAGGCGATCGACCTCGAAGACGAGATGATTCGCGCCGCTGGCCACGAACGCCTCGTAATAGGCGCGCACGCCTTCGGTGGTCTTCGGGCCCATGTCGGTGTTGGCGTACCAGAAGTGGTAATCCGGGTTCGGGGACAACGTGGCCATCAGACGATCCATGTCCGGCACGGCCTCCGCCTTCATGTGTTCGAGCACGATGCCCAGCACCTGGCGGTGGCGCTCGTTCGTGGTGCGCGACAGGCGTTCCTCCACCAGTTCCCAGGTCTTGGTGGGGTCGATGACGGCCATGTGGGTACTCCTCGGGTCTGTGACTGAGCGTGGGCTGTTCACGCTTGTGTGGCCATCATCACGAACCCGGACGCGCGCGGTCATCCGACATACGTCGCGTCTTACCGGGATATTTCCCGACGATCGTCGGATACGGCTAATCAGTGCCGGCCGTTGCTGAGGGCGATAACATGCGGATCTCCCGCGCGACAGGAGGTGCCCGGCCATGGCGCACGCGTTCCGCGATCCGCTCGAAGCGACCCAAGATCTGCGGCGGTCTCCCGTTCACCGACACCTGCAGCTCAGCGTGGTCTGGCAGGAGCAGGGTGTCGCGATCCTGTCGATGCCGCTCGCGCCGGACCTCGAAGGGATCACGCCCGGCGGCATCCACGGCGGGATGCTGGCGACGCTCGCAGACGCCGCGTCCGGCTTTTGCCTCGAAGGACTCTTCGACCTCGGATCAGAAATCCCCGTCACCACCGACATGCATGTCCGGTACTACCGGCAGCCGCACGGCGGCCCGCTGGTCGCCGAAGCCCAGGTGGTGAATGTCGGACGCCGGCTGCTGAGCTGCGAATGCTCGATTGTCGACGCCGCGGAGCGGGTGTTGGCCCGGTCCACTGCCACGTTCATGATCGTTCCGCTTGCGGGCTGACCGGGCTCAGTCCGTCAGCTCCGCCGACGACAGCGCGATCCGGCGGATCATCAGCACGAGGGTCGCCGAGAACCGGTCCAGCGGATCGTCCATATCCCAGCCCAACTGGGATTCGATGTGCGCGAGCCGCGCGGCCACGGTGCTGTGGTGCACGTGCAGCTCCTCGGCCGTCCGCCGCAGCGAACCGAACACGCAGAACGCCTCGGCCGTCTCGACCTGCAGCCGGCCGGTGGGTGTCGCCGCGATCTCGTTGATGCGGGCCAGCGCGTGACTGCCGCGCGTGGCCTCGGGCGGCAGCTCGGCCAGCAGCTCGAGCGCGCTCAACCGCTCGTAGGCGACGGCACGCCGCCCGAAACCGGTCGACGACGCGAAGCGCAGCGCCCGCAGCGCCTGGGACCACGAGGTCGGCGCCGCGAACACGCCGCCAGCCGCCCCGAGACCGACCCACGGCCCCCGGTCGGCGCCGACCGGTAACGGCGCCGGGAATGCCGTGACGATCGCCTGGTCCAGTTCGTCGGACAGCGCACGCGTGTCGGTCCGGCCCTGGCACACCACCGCCGTCGCGGTGCCCAGGTCCGCGGTCCGCACCGACACCGCGGTCAGGGCCGACGTGATGACTCGCAGGGCTTCCGGCGACGACTGTGCCGACACCGCCAGCACCCTGACCTCGCGGGACTCGTCGAGCCCCAGCAGCCTGATCGCCCGCGCCCGGTCCTCCGGGCGCTCCCGGCTCGACAGCACCACCTCGACCAGCGCCGGGTCACCGAAGCTCGGCGGCACCCGGGCGCCGATGTCACCCAGCGTGTGCCGCACCCGGTCGAGCAGGACGCCGTCCAACGGGTGGGCCGGGGCGTCGCGCTCCAGCCAGACCTCTGGTGCCGAGCCGTCCCACCGCACGTGGACGGGACACCCGGCGACGACCTGCGCCGCCTCCAGCACCCCGTCGACACCCGAGGCATCGAGGTCGTCGAAAAACCGGACCAGCCGCAGCACCGACTCCGGGTCACTGCCCAGATCGGACAACCGCAACGCGCTCACGCCGCCATTCTGACAATGCTCAGAACTGCAGGACGCTGAACCGCCAGTCCAGTACCTGCCGGTCGGGTCCGTCGGCGTCGACCGCGAACACCACGGACCGCAGATCGAGTGTCCCGCCGCGGCCCGGCGTCTCGTGCGCGGCCTCGACGTGCAACTCGCTGTAGAGAGTGTCGCCCTCGTGCACGGGGCCGGTGTGGTCGCAGGACTCCCAGCCCAGGACGGTGACGATGTTCGGCAGGAGCCGGGTGGCCTGGGCAAGCGCCAGGCCGATGGTGTGCCCGCCGTACACCAGCCGAGTGCCGGCCACGCGCGAATCATGATGCGTGGCAGCGACGTTGAGGGTCAGGCGGGCCAGTTCCGGGGCGCTGCTGACGACGTCGGCCGTGCTGGTGAACACCTGGCCGGCGAGCTCCGGATCGAAATTCTCGCCGGGCGCCCCCGAGCGCCACGCGTCGGCATTCCACTCCGAAGTCGGGTCCGGGAGCCCGGGCGTGGCACTGCCGATGGTGCTGAGGTCGTCGGCGTGGCCGGTGTCGTCGGCGTCGTCGCGCAGGGGCAGCATGGCGCACCGGTGGAAGTCGAGCACCGTGCGGCCGTCCTGGTCGATGGTGATCATGCGCAGCGCCGCCAGCCCCGTACGCGGCCGGCCCGGCTTGACTGAATTCTGTTTGAGCCCAACGACTTCGGTGCGGGTGGTGATGGTGTCGCCGATGTGCGGGAAGCGGTGGAACCGCAGCCCGCGGTAGAACAGATTCGCCTTGACTCGTCGGGTCACCAGCGTCGACTGACCGATCGCGATGTCGCACACCAGCGCGGGGTGCGCCAGCGCCCGCGGTGATCCGGTGACCGCGGCGGCCAGAGCGGCGTCCAACGGCAGCCGCATCCGGTCACCGACGATGGCCTGGTGTACCGCCGCCGCACCGTCGGTGAGCGTCATGCCGGGCGCCCAGTCGAAGACCTGACCTATGCTGAGGTCCTCGAAAAACGGTCCGCCAGTGGGCACGTCACACAGAGTACTTCTCGATCAGCGATTGCTTGTACAGCTTGCCCGTGTCGGTCCGCGGTAATTGCGCTTCGAAGGAGATGGACCGCGGGCACTTGTAGTGCGTCAGCCGGTCCCGCAACCAGGTCAGCAGCTCCGCACCGAACTCCTCGGTGCCGTCGGCCGGATCCACGGTCTGCACAACCGCTTTCACGCTCTGGCCCATCTCGGCATCCGGAATACCGAACACCGCGGCGTCCATCACCTTGGGATGCGTGACGAGGACGTTCTCCGCTTCCTGCGGATAGATGTTCACACCGCCACTGATGATCATGTGATGCCGGCGGTCGGTGAGGTAGAGGTAGCCGTCCTCGTCGAGGTAGCCGATGTCGCCGACGGTCGCCCAGCCGTGCGCATCCCTTGAAGCCGCGGTCTTTTCGGCGTCGTCCAGGTACTCGAAGGTGTTCCCGCCCTCGAAATAGATCTCGCCCGGTACGCCCTGCGGCTGCTCGTTGCCGTCCTCGTCGAGGATGTGCAGGACGCCCAGCATGGGCTTGCCGACCGACCCGGGGTGGATCAGCCAGTCCTCGGCCGTGATCAGCGTGGAGCCGATGGCCTCGGACGACGCGTAGTACTCGTCGACGATCGGGCCCCACCAGTCGATCATCTGCTTCTTGATCTCCACCGGGCACGGGGCAGCGGCGTGCATGACGCGCTTGAGCGACGACAGGTCGTACGAATCCCGCACGGACTGCGGCAGTTTCAGCATCCGGGTGAACATCACGGGCACGAACTGGCCGTGCGTGATGCCGTAGCGCGCGATGGCGTCCAGACAGCCCTCGGCGTCGAACTTCTCCATCACGACCGTGGTGACGCCCTCGGCCTGAATCTGCATCGACCACACCGAGGGCGCGGTGTGGTACAGCGGCGCCGGGCTCAGGTAGACGGCATCCTTGGGGAGCCAGAAGCTCATCAGCATCTTCATGAGCCCGGGCACCTCGGCCGGCGGCAGATGCGTCAGCTCGCGCTTGATGCCCTTCGGGCGCCCCGTCGTGCCCGACGAGTACTGCAGCAGGTCGCCTTCGATCTCGTCGTCGATCGGCGTATCGGGATAGGCCGCAACGCATTCCGGGTAGCGATCCCAGCCTGGCAGCTCACCGTCGGCGATCATGAGCAGCTTGGGCAGCCCACCCTTCAGGTGCTCGGCCAAGCCGGCACACGTGTCACTGAGGGCCGCGGAACCGATCACCGCGGCGGCGCCACTGTTCTCGATGATGTAGGCGGCTTCAGCGGGTGTCAGGTGAATGTTGATCGGCACGTAGTACAGGCCACTGCGCCGCGCGCCCCACATCGCCGCATGCATGTGCTCGTTGTTTTCCATCAGGATGGCAACGACGTCACCCTCGGCGAGCCCGTTGGCCCGGAAGTGATGCGCCAGCCGGTTGGCTCGGGCCTCCAACTCGTCGAACGTCACCACCGTGCCGGACGGGTGCAAGATCACGGCCGGTTTCCCGCTGCCCACGTGCTGGCGAATCTGCATGACGGCACTCTACGACAGGTGACTTGACACCTGTCAAGAAGGTGGGTGTGCCGAATTCTGCGGCGTCGACAACCACCTGACGGCGGTCGGCAACGCTCGGCAGACGGCCGATATTCTGCCATCCCTGCAATTTTGGCAAACTCTCAGCTAATCGCCAGAAGTAGATTGAATCGACATATTTTGCAGATCTATGCGACTATCTGTCGATGTCGTGAGCATGCGACTGTAGTTTTGGCAAAGTTTTGATGACGCCGACCGGAGGTCGCGATGGCCACATTCGATTACCTCGTGGTGGGCGCCGGGACGGCGGGGTGCGTGCTGGCCAATCGCCTGTCCGCCGATCCCCGCAACCGGGTACTCCTCATCGAGGCCGGCGGCCGTGCGCGTAGCCCCTACCTTCGCGTCCCCAAACTCGGCAGCCGCTTGTTCGGCGACCCGCGGTACATCTGGCAGCACCAGACCATTCCCCTCGGACCGCACGGCACCACCGAACTGTGGCCACGCGGCAAGGTCCTCGGCGGGTCCAGCTCGGTCAACGGCATGGTCTACAACCGCGGCCAGAAAGCCGACTTCGACGAGCTCGAACAGCTGGGCAATCCCGGCTGGGGCTGGGACCACATCCTCGCCGCGTACCGAAGCTTCGAACACAACACCATCGGTCAGTCGTCCACGCGCGGGTTCGGCGGCGAACTGGCGATCAGCGTCGTCCGCGACCCCGACCCGCTCGCGCTGACGACGATCGCCGCCGGTACCCGCCTGGGCCTGCGGCCCCTCTGCGACCTGAACGAAACAGACGAGCCGCGCATCGGGCTTTCGCCCGCAACCATTTACAACGGCAGACGGGTCAGCGCCGCCACCGCATTCCTGGACCCGGTGCGCGCCCGCCCCAACCTGCAGGTGCTCACCGGCGCCACGGCAGAGCGACTGGAGTTCACCCGGGGCCGCGCCACGGGGGTGAGGCTCCGGATGGACGGACTCACGACGGTGGTGCGGGCGAATCGCGAAGTGATCCTCACGCTGGGCGCGCTCGGATCACCAAAACTGTTGCAGCTCTCCGGAATCGGGCCCAGCGAAGTACTCGCGGCCGCCGGCGTGCCGCGCTACCTGGAACGCTCGAACGTCGGGCGGCGCATGCGCGACCACCGGACCCTGGTGAACACCTACCGGCTCAATCGGAACATCGGGCACAACCGCCACCTGTCGACGACGTGCGGCAAGGTCCGGTCCACCGTCAGATACGCCGCCACCGGCCGGGGACCACTGGCCGCACCGACCGGCGACGTGCTCGCGTTCTTCAAGACCGCCCCCGACCAGCCCCGCGTCGACGGTCAGATGCTCGTGACCGCGCTGACACTGGCCGGCGCCGGCGGCACCGTCGAGCGTCTGCCCGGCGTGTCCTGTATGGGTGAGATTCTGCGCCCGACGTCGGAGGGCAGCGTCTGGATCAGCTCACCCGACCCCGGCGACCCTTTGATGATCGACCCCAACTATCTGGCCACCGCCCACGACCGGACCGCCGCCATCGGGGTCCTGCGCGCCATGCGCGAGGTGTTCCAGCAGTCGCCCATTGCCGACCTCATCGCCACGGAGCTGACGCCCGGCCCCGACACCCAATCCGACGATGAACTCCTGCACGCCGCGATGACGCAGGGGCTGACGGGTTTCCACGCGATCGGCACCTGCGGCATGGGACCGGACGACGACGACATCGTCGATGACCAGTTGCGGGTCCGCGGCATCGACGGCCTACGGGTCGGCGACCTGTCGATCATGCCGATCATGTTGTCCGGCAACACAAATGCGCCTGCCATGGCGATGGCCGCGCGCGCCGCGGACCTCATCCTGGACTCGCCGGTTCGCGCCGCTCGTCACCGCGGTCAGCGACCGACGATCGACAACTCCCGGCCGTCGAACCGCACCCCGTCGACGTCGTTGTCGCCGGCGCTGAACGGCGCCCGCAGCGTCGCGACGATGTGACGACGGTTGATGATCAGGCCCACCACCGTCAGCGCGCCGTAGACGCCGCACAGCACCAGGCGGCCGGTGGTCGAGGTGATCGGGAACTGCACCACGAACAGCGCCAGCAGCAGCCACGCCGTCGCCCGGTGGAACCGCAGCGACAGGATCAGCGCGACGCCCATCATGGTCTGGGTGGCCGTCAGCAGCACCTCCTCGACCTGCCGGCCGTCGAGAACCAGCTCGGTGCCGCCACCGCCGGCGAGGTAGGCGATGGGCAGCGAGCCCATCAGCAGCGTCCACTGATTGACCTTGGATGAGATGAGGGTCGCGATGGCCGCGGTGCTCTTCCCTCGCGCGGCGAAGATGGTCGCGATGATGAACTCCGGGGCCTCCGAGGCCAGCGGCGCGAGCCACTGCACCAGCAGGAAGCGGTCGACACCCAGCTCGGTGCCCGCGTCGACCAGGCTGTTCGCGAACGGCTCCGCACACATCAGGATGACCGCACCCGATACCGCGAACAACGTCACGACGGTGATGCGGCGAGCCCGGTCGGGCAGCGCGCCGATGGCCGCGGCAGTACCGACGAGCTCGGGCTCCTCCGGCTCCCCGCGCGTCAGTTTGTAGAGGTAGAAGCCGAACCAGGCCAGCAGTGCCACGCCGAGCACCAGGTGGATGCGGCCGGTCGTCGGGATGATGAACGCGACGAGTCCGGCGATGAGCAGGAAGCCCAGCTCGACGCGGTTGCCGGGTTCCAGCGACAACATCGGTTTGCTGCTCTTGCCGGCCGACATCCGCTGCGCGACGTACAGACCGACGATCACCACGACCGGCCAGCCGATACCCATGAGCAGCCGGTTGGAGCCGGTCATGTTGGCGGCGGCGTATTGCACGTACTCGGCGTTGTGGCCGGCGACGTAGGCGTAGTAGAGGTCGACGGCGTATTCGGGCAGCACCGCGATCAGGGCCAGAACGGCGATGGCGAGGCCACCGGACACGTCGACCTGCGCTGCTTCGGCCGCCCAGGCCAGCACGAAGCTGGCGGCGACGACAGCCGCGCCGAATGCCAACAGCGAGACGACGGGGTTCGGGTGGACGCCCGCGAGACGCAGCGCCACCGCCGGGAGAACGAACGCAGCGGCCAGCAGCAGGGATCGCGCAAGCGGCCGACGCGTGGTCGGGCCGGCGGATCGGGTGCTGGTCACGCCGCTGACGCTAGCCGCCCAAAACCGTTCCAGCAACTTAGCGTTGCTACGAATTGGTTCGGCTTGTGACGCTGAATTTGCTGGTCAGCGTGCTGGACGTTTTGAGTTCGGTTACCCTAACTCGATTGTGTGGCTAATCAAGATCATTTGTGGCGGGAAGCCGTCGAGTCCTCAACGAGCCATTCACGGCGCCGAACCTGACAGTCATCGACCCAGCCTGGACCCCTGGTTGCCTTCAGGACCGGCGTCAGTGCCGGGTCCCGAGGCAAAGTACGTGGCTTCAATCATGACCGCCATTGCCGGTGTCGATTGAACTAAGGGACCGCTAGCGCCCGGAGAAAGTACTTGGCTTCAATCACCGGCAGTTCTGCAGGCCATGATTGACGCTAGGTACTTCGCTGCTGCGCCCCGGACCGGATTCGACCTCGCGGACGAGCGGGAAAGCCGTCGCGTCGCAGGCAGATATTCGCCTGTTACGCCGCGAGTGTGCACGTAGCGCGTCTCCGCCACCCGATCCGCGATCTGGACGCACATTCGCGGTGGATCGCCCCAAAACCCACGACCCCCGATCTCCTGGGAGACCGGGGGTCGTGTGTTTGTGCGAGGGAGCTCTTAGGCCTCTTCAGCCAAGCGGTGCTTGAGGGCGTCGAACTCGTCCTTGATGCCGGTCGGCAGCTTCTCGCCGACGAACTCGAACCACTCTTCGATCAGCGGCAGCTCGTTCTGCCACTCGTCGACACGCACGGCCAGCGCCTCGTCGACGTCGGCAGCCGACACGTCCAGACCCTCCAGGTCCAGGTCAGCGGCGGTCGGCACGATGCCGATCGGGGTGCTCTTGCCCTCGGCCTGGTGCTCGATGCGCTCGATGGCCCACTTCAGCACGCGGCTGTTCTCACCGAAGCCCGGCCACAGGAAGCGGCCGTCGTCGCCGCGGCGGAACCAGTTGACGAAGAAGATCTTCGGCATCTTGGACTCGTCGGCGTTCTTGCCGATGTTGATCCAGTGCTGGAAGTAGTCACCGACGTGGTAGCCGAGGAACGGCAGCATGGCCATCGGGTCGCGGCGCACGGTGCCGACCTTGCCCTCGGCGGCGGCGGTCTGCTCGGAGCCCAGGGTGGCGCCGATGAAGACGCCGTGCTGCCAGTCGCGGGCCTGCGTGATCAGCGGCACCGTCGTCTTGCGGCGGCCGCCGAACAGGATCGCCGAGATCGGCACACCCTGCGGGTCGTCCCACTCGGGGGCGACCGACGGGCACTGCGAGATCGGGGTGCAGTAGCGCGAGTTCGGGTGCGCCGCCTTGGTCTCCGTTTCCCGCAGGATCCAGTCCTGGCCCTTCCAGTCGATGAGGTGCTCCGGCTCGCCCTCGAGGCCTTCCCACCAGACGTCACCGTCGTCGGTCTTGGCGACGTTGGTGAAGACGGTGTTGCCGGCGGCGATGGTCTTCATGGCGTTCGGGTTCGACGACCAGTTGGTGCCCGGCGCGACGCCGAAGAAGCCGAACTCGGGGTTGACGGCGTACAGCCGGCCGTCCTTGCCGAAACGCATCCAGGCGATGTCGTCGCCGACGGTCTCGGCGCGCCAGCCCGGAATGGTGGGCTGCAACATCGCGAGGTTGGTCTTGCCGCAGGCCGACGGGAACGCCGCGGCAATGTAGTACGCCTTGTTCTCCGGCGAGATGAGCTTGAGGATCAGCATGTGCTCGGCGAGCCAACCCTCGTCGTGCGCCATGGCCGAGGCGATACGCAGCGAGTAGCACTTCTTGCCCAGCAGCGCGTTGCCGCCATAGCCCGAGCCGTAGCTCCAGATCTCGCGGGTCTCGGGGAAGTGGGTGATGTACTTGGTGTCATTGCACGGCCACGGCACGTCCTTCTGGCCGGGCTCCAGCGGTGCACCGAGCGAGTGCAGCGCCTTGACGAAGAAGCCGTCGTCGCCGAGCTTGGCCAGCGCCTTGGCACCCATGCGCGTCATGGTGCGCATCGAGACGACGACGTACTCCGAGTCGGTGATCTCGACGCCGAGCTTGGGATCCTCGGCGTCCAGCGGGCCCATGCAGAAGGGCACGACCCACATGGTGCGGCCGCGCATGCAGCCGCGGTAGAGGTCGGTCATGATGCCGCGCATCTCGGCGGGATCCATCCAGTTGTTGGTGGGCCCGGCGTCCTCTTCGCGCTGCGAGCAGATGAAGGTCCGCGACTCGACGCGAGCAACGTCCGACGGATCCGACAGTGCGAGATAGGAATTCGGCTGCTTCTCCGGGTTCAGCTTCTGGAAGGTGCCGGCCTCGACGAGCTGAGCGGCGAGACGGTCGTACTCCTCGGCCGAGCCGTCGGCGAACATCACCCGGTCGGGCTGAGTCAGCTCCGCAACTTCACGAACCCAGGCGAGTAGCCCGGCGTGATTGGTCGGTGCGGCGTCGAGACCGGGAATGGTCGCTGAGGTCATCAAATTCTCCTGCTCGCAAATCGCAGCTATACCTCTTTAGAGGTTAACGTGAGTGACATACAAGTGGACAATCGGGCTGCTGTCCGATCTCTCACAAGAACGATTCAGAAAGCCCAATCACGGGTCCCGAACCCGCAGGTAACGCGTTTGAGGGCGCCAACTGCCGGTTACCCGTCAGTAGCGCGAGCGCTTCGGTGGGCACAATTCGTAAAGCGGTCAATTTTTCGTTTTGTGATGTGCGGACGCCATCACCGCCTGCGCCTCCAGTAACCGGTACGCCAGTTCCTCTTCACTCGCCTGCCGTGCCGCCGCGACGGCCGTCCCGACCCACCGGTCCAGCACCGCCCGCCGATGCAGCCGGGCGCGGCCCGCGATGACCGCCGCCGTCAGCGCGAGACCGAGCACCAGCCCCACGCCGCCGCCGATGCCGTCGGGCACGCCGGCCAGCCCAGTCATCACCCTGGCCAGCCCCAATGCCGCGCCCAGGCCGAAACCCGCGCCCAGCACGAGGCCCAACCACACCTCGTCCGGGCGCTGGGCCAGCACCGGCCCCGGGATGCCGGGTGCCGGCCACCGGCCGTCGGCCTTGGGAGCGCCGAGCGCGAACGTGGTCTCGTCGCGAATCCGCGCAGCTTGCTCCACCAGCCGCTCGCGGACGCGGGCTTCGAAATTCCCGGTCGCGAGCCGCCGGGACGGCACCCGAGTGAGCAGTTCGGCGTGCAGGTCGCCGTACTGCCGGCGGGACTCGCGAAGCAGCTCCAGCCGGATGCGCTGAAGTTCCAGTCGAGACGTCACGCGTCGCACTCCCGCACGTGCGAGTAGCCGCAATGACCCGCGCGTGAGGTCCGCGGCGCAGCGTCGGTGCAGGTCGGTGGTGGTGCGACGGCCGTGACGGCGCCAGTGCAGCGCCCGCCGCAGCTGGGCGTCGGGGTCCATGGCGGCCTCGACAACCAGGCCGTCGGCTGTCAGCGCTGCCGTCGCCGCGGCCGTACGCAGGGCCGCCATCGCATCGGAGGCCAACCACCGGTGCACCCGATCGTCATCCAATTCGTTTGCCGTCCAGGCGATTTCACTCAGCACTGCACATATCGACCGGTACCGGCCGGCGGCGTCGTCCGGTTCGGGGCCCGCGACAACATGCGCCAGGCCCGGCACGTCGTTCGTCAACCGCTGCAGCTCCGCGGTGAACCGCTGCCAAAGATCCCCTGACACCACCTACCCCCGGATGCCATCGTCGCACCTCGGCGCGGGTCCGGCCGACGCCGTTTTCCAGGCAACTGTTGGGTATCAATCTGCACCACGATGCGGGCTCTCACAGCCGGATGAGAGACGATGGACGAATGTATGCCCAGCGCGAGGACGACGCTGCCTCGTCGGCCGGCGCCTCGGCGGCCGAAAACGAGCCGGCCACCGAAACCACCGCCGCACCCACCCACCAGCATCGCCGCGTGACCAGCTTCCGGTCCCGCCGGTCGACCCTGTCCACCGGACAGCAGAGCACGTGGGACCGGCGCTGGCCTGAGCTGGGCAAAGTCGCCCGCTCCGAAGATGGCACCGCGGCGGGCCTCATCGACACCGCCGCCTGGTTCGGCCGCACCGCGCCGGTGGTGTTGGAAATCGGCAGCGGCACCGGCATCTCGACCCTGGCCATGGCGCAGGAGGAACCACACCTCGACGTCATCGCGGTCGAGGTCTACCGCAAGGGCCTGGCGCAGCTGCTCGGCGGCGTCGACCGGGCCGGCCTGACGAATGTGAGATTCGTCCGCGGCGACGGCGTCGATGTGCTGGAACACATGATCGCGCCGGGCACCCTGACCGCCGTGCGCGTGTTCTTCCCGGATCCCTGGCCCAAGGCCCGCCACCACAAGCGCCGGCTCCTGCAGGCCGAGACGGTGGCGCTGATCTCCAGCCGCCTCAAGCCCGGCGGCATCCTGCACGCGGCCACCGACCACGCCGACTACGCCGTGCAGATCGCCGAAGTCGGCGACGCCGAGCCGACCCTGAAGCGCACGTCGGCCGATGCCGACCTGCCGATCTCGGTGCGACGCCCCACGACCAAATATGAGGCGCGCGGCATGCGGATGGGCAGCCCCATCACCGAACTCATCTGGGAGAAGCCCGAGTGACGATCACCGAGGCCATTCCACAGGTGAAGCCCTACCCGCCCACCCCGCCGCCGGGACCCCGGCCGCACCGGGTGCTGCTGGTCTGGGACGCACCGAACCTCGACATGGGCCTCGGGTCGATCCTCGGCGGCCGGCCGACGGCCGCCCACCGGCCCCGCTTCGACGCGCTGGGCCGCTGGCTACTGGCCCGCACCAACGAGATCGCGAACGGCCGGCGACCGGACCAGCCGCCGGTGTCCCTGGAGCCCGAGGCGACCGTCTTCACCAACATCGCACCCGGTAGCGCCGACGTCGTGCGCCCCTGGGTGGAGGCCCTGCGGAACGTCGGTTTCGCGGTGTTCGCCAAGCCGAAGACCGACGAGGACAGCGACGTCGACAGCGACATGCTGGCCCACATCGCGCTGCGCCGCAGCGAGGGTCTGGCCGGCATTTATGTGGCCTCGGCCGACGGCCAGGCGTTCCGCCAACCGCTCGAGGACATCGCCCACGACGGCACTCCCGCGACCGTGGTCGGATTTCGCGAACATGCCAGTTGGGCGTTAGCGTCGGATACCTTGGACTTCGTCGACCTGGAAGACATCCCTGGTGTCTTCCGGGAGCCGCTGCCGCGAATCGGCCTGGATTCGCTGCCTGAACAGGGCGCCTGGCTGCAGCCCTTCCGGCCGTTGTCCGCGCTGCTGAGCTCGCGCGTTTAGGAAAAACTACAGATGACGTGTGCGGTGGCTGAAAATGGCAACCTCTTAGAGGGTGCCTTTGAGCTCAAATTTATGCAGATAATCGTGAGGAGCTGACGTGTTCGCCTGGTGGGGTCGAACGGTGTACCGATTCCGATACATAGTGATCGGTGTCATGGTCGCACTGTGCCTTGGTGGCGCCGTGTACGGGTCCAGTCTCGGCGAGCATGTCACGCAGAGTGGCTTCTACAACGAAGGCAGCGAGTCCGTCGCCGCCTCGGTGCTCGGTGACGAGGTCTACGGCCGCGACCGGACCAGCCTCGTGGTGGCCATCCTGACGCCACCCGACGACAAGAAGATCACCGACCCGGCCTGGCAGAAGAAGGTCAGCGGCGAGCTGGACACCTTCGTCAACGACCACAAGGACAAGGTGGTCGCCTGGGTCGGCTGGCTGAAAGCGCCCAGCGACGGGCTGAAGAAGATGACGACGCAGGACCTGCGCCACACCTTCATCACCGTTCCGCTCAAGGGCGACAACGACGACGCGATCCTGAAGAACTACCAGTCCGTCGCCCCTGACCTGTACAAGGTCAACGGCGGCAACATCAAGCTGGCCGGTCTGGAGCCGCTCGCGAGCGAGCTGACCGGCACCATCGGCACCGACCAGAAACGCGCCGAGATCGCGATCGTGCCGCTCGTCGCGGTCGTCCTGTTCTTCGTGTTCGGTGGCGCGGTCGCCGCCGCGCTGCCCGCCATCATCGGTGGCCTGACCATCGGTGGCGCGCTCGGCATCCTGCGGTTCACCGCCGAGTTCGGGCCCGTGCACTTCTTCGCCCAGCCGGTCGTGACCATGATGGGCTTCGGTATCGCGATCGACTACGGCCTGTTCATCGTGAGCCGGTTCCGAGAAGAACTGGCCGAGGGCTACGACGTCGAAGCGGCCGTCCGAAGATCCGTCATGACCTCGGGCCGGACCGTCGCGTTCTCCGCGGTGATCATCGTCGCGTCGTCGCTGCCCCTGCTGCTGATCCCGCTGGGCTTCCTGCGGTCCATCACCTACGCGATCATCGCGTCGGTGCTGCTGGCCGCGTTCCTGTCGAACACCGTGCTGCCCGCAGTGCTGGGCATCCTGGGTTCCAACGTCGACGCGCTCGGTGTGCGCACCCTGTTGAAGGTGCCGTTCCTGGCCAACTGGCCGTTCTCGCGCAAGATCATCGACTGGTTCGCCGAGAAGACGCAGAAGACCAAGACCCGCGAAGAGGTCGAGAAGGGCTTCTGGGGCAAGTTGGTCAACGTCGTGATGAAACGGCCACTGGCATTCGCCGTGCCGATCACCATCGGCATGATCCTGCTGGTCATCCCACTGGGACAGCTGGCCCTCGCCGGTATGAGCGAGAAGTACCTGCCGCCGGACAACTCGGTCCGTACCGCGCAGGAGGAGTTCGACCAGCTCTTCCCCGGCTTCCGCACCAACGCCCTGACCCTCGTCATCAAGAGCGACAACGGCCAGCCCGTCACCGATCAGCAGATCGCCCAGGTGCGGGCCAACGCCGGCACCATCAGCGGCTTCGTGACGCCGGACGGCAACGACAAGTCGAAGATGTGGGCCGAGCGGACGTACCAGGAGGGCGGCAGCAAGGACCCGTCCGTCCGGGTGCTGTCCAACGGCCTCATCAACAGCGGTGACGCCGGCGAGAAGATCAACGAACTGCGCGCCCTGCAGGAACCGCACGGCGTCCAGGTGATGGTCGGCGGCACCCCAGCGCTCGAACAGGACAGCATCAGCACGCTGTTCGAGAAACTGCCGCTGATGGTGGCGATCCTGGTGATCACCACGACCGTCCTGATGTTCCTGGCGTTCGGCTCACTGGTGCTGCCCATCAAGGCCGCCCTGATGAGCGCCCTCACCCTCGGCTCGACCATGGGCATCCTGACCTGGATGTTCGTCGAGAACGGGCACGGCTCCGGGTTGATGAACTACACCGCGCAGCCGCTGATGGCGCCGATGATCGGCCTGATCATCGCGGTCATCTGGGGTCTGTCGACCGACTACGAGGTGTTCCTGGTGTCCCGCATGGTGGAGGCCCGCGAGCGCGGCATGTCCACCGCCGAGGCCATCCGGATCGGTACCGCCACCACGGGCCGCCTGATCACCGGCGCCGCGCTGGTGCTGGCCGTCGTCGTCGGCGCCTTCGCGTTCTCCGACCTGGTGATGATGAAGTACCTGGCATTCGGTCTGCTGATGGCGCTGCTGCTCGACGCCACCGTCATCCGCATGTTCCTGGTGCCGGCCGTCATGAAGCTGCTGGGCGACGACTGCTGGTGGGCGCCGCTGTGGATGAAGCGCGTTCAGCAGAAGCTGGGTCTCGGCGAGACCGAGCTGCCCGACGAGCGCAAGCGTCCCGCGGTCCGCGAACCCGAGGATCCCCGTGCGCTGGTCGGTTCCGGTGCCCCGGTCCGCCCGCCGCACGATCCCACGCATCCGGCCCCCGGCCAGCGCGCCGTCCCGACCCGGATCACCCCGGGGCAGCCGCAGCCGCCGAGCCAGGCACCCACCAACCGGATGCCGAGCGCTCCGCCGCAGCCCCCGGCACCGCAGGCCCCGCCCGCACCCTCGTCTGCTGAACCCGCGACCACGCGGTTCAGCGCCGCCAAGGGCGCCTTCCGCAACGTGGTGTCGAACGTGACCCGCGCCGTCACCCCGCAGAACGGGGACCCGACGCCGCCGACCACCGCGATCGGCGACCCGGCGACCACCGCCTTCGGTCCGGCCTCCGAGCCCGCCACCACGGCGTTCCGCGCGCCGGGAGCGGGCCGTCCCGCCGAGCCGGGCCAGGGTCAGGGCGGTCCGGGCAACCGGGAGATCGAGTCGTGGCTCGGGCAGCTGCGCGGCAACATCAGCGCCTCCGGGCCGCAGATTCAGACGCCGTCAGACGCACCCGGCGACCAGGGCAACGAGCCGACCACGGCGTTCCGCGCCCAGCCGGCCGACACCCCTGACGCCACCGAGAAGATCGATACCGCCGAAACTCAGCGTCGCGGCACCGGCGGCGGGGTCAGCGCTGCGGATCTGCTGCGCCGGGAGGGCCGTCTGTAGCTGGCGGCGTGTCCCCCGGCGACACCGCCGCGGCCGCGACCGAACCGGCCTCGGCGAGTACCTCGGCCTCGGTGGCGCGTGGATTGTCAGCGGTCAGCACCCGGATGGCGCTGTTGAGGAATGCGACGATGGGCACGGCGATCAACGCGCCGATGACGCCTGCGGTGACGCTGCCGCCGGCGATCGCCAGCACGACGGCGAGCGGGTGGACCGACACCGCACGGCCCATGACGATCGGCTGCAGCACGTGCGCCTCCAGCTGCTGCACGGCGATGATCAGGCCGAGCGCGATCAGCGCGTAGATCCAGCCCTTGGCGATCAGTGCCACCACCACGGCCACGAAACCGGTCACGACCGCACCGACCAGCGGGACGAACGCGCCGAGGAACACCAGCGACGCCAGCGGCAGCGCGAGCGGCACCCCCATGATCGCCAAACCGGTGCCGATACCGACGGCGTCGACCATCGCCACCACGAACGTGGCGCGGACGTATCCGATCAGGGAGCCGAATCCGGCCCGGCCGGCCTCGCGCACCCGGTCCCGCACGGACGACGGGATGATCTTGGTGACGAACGCATAGATGTCCCGCCCGCCGTGCAGCAGGAAGATCAGGGTGAAGAGGGTCAGCAGCAGGCCGGTGACGATCTCGGTCAGCGCGCCGGCGGTGGAGAAGACCCCGCTGGTGAGCTTGGACTGGTTGTTCTTGAGGGCATCGATGGCGGTCTGGCCGACGCTGTTGATCTGGTCGGCGCTCAGGTGCAGGATCGGGCCCTCGGTCAGCCACTTGCGGGCGCCGTCGATGCTCTTGGTGACCTGCTCCACCAAAGCCGGTGCGCCGTCGATGAATTGGAAGACGACGAACGTCAGGATGCCGCCCATCACCACGATGGAACTCAGCAGCATCACCGCGACGGCCGCGCCGCGCGGCAGACCGCGCCGGGTCAGCAGGTCCACGGCCGGCAGCAGGAAGGCCGTGGCCAACATGGCCAGCAGCACGGGCACCACGATGACCTCGAGCTTGATGACGATCCACAGCACGGCGAGCACCGCGCCGAAGATCGCCAAGAACCGCCACGACCAGGCTGCGGCCTTGCGTACCACCGGATCTACCGCTTCGTCGGCTTGTGACATGGGCGCCAGCGTAGCGCCGCCCGATGACACCGCGGGGTCGTTGCGCCATGCGGGCCGCGTACGGCGAGCCGCCCGCGACACGCCGGATACGCTGTAGCGGTGTCACACGAGGCTGCCCCCGGGTCTTTGACGGCCCGCCGTCGCGGCCTCTGGGCGGCGTGCCGGCGCGCCGATGCCCGTTCGGCACCGGCCCGGCCCCGCGGCAAGTACTGGTGGTTGCGCTGGGTTCTGATCGGTATCGCCGTCGTCGTGCTGACCGTCGAGGTCGTGATGGTCTGGGAGCAGCTCGCCAAGGCGTGGCGCAGCCTGTTGTCGGCGACGTGGTGGTGGGTCGCCGCCGCGGCCGTCGCGGCCCTGGCCTCGATGCACAGCTTCGCGCAGATTCAGCGCACCCTGCTCCGGTCCGCCGGTGTCCAGGTCAAGCAGTGGCGGTCCGAGGCCGCGTTCTACGCGGGCAACGCGCTGTCCACCACCCTGCCGGGCGGCCCAGTGCTCTCGGCCACCTTCGTCTACCGCCAGCAGCGGCTGTGGGGCGCCTCGCCATTGGTGGCCTCGTGGCAGCTGGTGATGTCCGGGGCCCTGCAGGTGGTCGGGTTGGCCCTGCTGGGCCTGGGCGGCGCGTTCCTGCTCGGCGCGAGCAAGAACCCGCTGTCGCTGATCTTCACGATCGGCGGTTTCGTGGCGCTGCTGCTACTGGCCCAGACCGTCGCCGCCAATCCGCAGCAGATCGACGGCATCGGCGTGCGGCTGCTGTCGTGGTTCAACTCGCTGCGCGGTAAGCCCGCCGACACCGGGCTGGAAGGCTGGCGCCGCACCCTGAACCAGCTGGAGTCGGTGAGCCTGAGCCGCCGGACCCTGACCGTCGCATTCAGCTGGTCGCTGTTCAACTGGATCGCCGACGTCGCGTGCCTGGCCTGCGCGGCGTACGCCACCGGCGGGCATCCGTCGCTGGCCGGCCTGACTGTCGCGTATGCCGCGGCCCGCGCCGTCGGCGCGATTCCCCTGATGCCCGGCGGGCTGCTCGTGGTCGAGGCGGTGCTGGTGCCCGGCCTGGTGTCCAGCGGCATGACGCTCGCGGCGGCCATCTCGACGATGCTGATCTATCGACTGGTCAGCTGGATCTTCATCTCGGCCATCGGCTGGGTGGTGTTCTTCTTCCTGTTCCGCACGGAGAAGGACTTCGACCCGGATGCGCCCGAAACCCCTTCCCCCGCACCGGGTGTGCCGCCCGCCGACCCCGAGACCTCGCATGATCCCGGGTAGCCGGCCGGCGGCGGCACTGCTGCTCGCCGCCGCGCTGACGTCCTGCACGACGGCACCGAAATCGGTCCAGTCTTCTACTCCCGCAACGACTTCCATAGGCGCCGAGCCGATCGTCACGCCCGTCCTCGTCGACGTCGTGGCCGAACCCGTGCCCGTTCCGGCGACCGACGGGAAGGTGCATCTCGCATACGAGCTGCTGCTGACCAACACCTCCCCCGAACCCGTGACCGTGGATTCGATCGCCGTCCTGGGACCCGCCGGGCCCCTGCTGCAACTGTCCGGCGCCGGCCTCGCCTACTGGACGCGGACCATGGGCACCCGCATCAGCAGCAACGATCTGGCGCCCGGACAACGGTCGATCGTCTGGCTGGACGTCAAACTGGACGCGGGTGGCGCTGCGCCCCAGCAACTTTCACACCGGGTGGTGGTCAAGGTACCCAAGCCGATGCCGCCGCTCGTGCCACCGGTGGTGACCGAGAACGTCGCACCCGTGACGGTGTCCGACCACAAGCCCGTCGTACTCGACCCGCCGCTGCGCGGCTCCGGCTGGCTCGACGCCAACGGCTGTTGCGACATGACGCCGCACCGCATGGCCCTCAACCCGATCGATGGAAAACTCTGGGCCGCAGAGCGATTCGCCATCGACTACGAGCAGCTACGGGCCGACGGGCAGCTGTTCAGCGGGGACCGCGCGAAAACGGACAGCTACCTCTACTTCGGCTCGGACGTGCACGCGGTCGCCGACGGCCCGGTGGTGGCGGTTCTCGACGGCCTGCCCGAGCAGGTGCCGGGTGTCGACCCGACCGGCCTCACGCTGGCGCAGTACGGCGGCAATCACGTCGTCCAGGACATCGGGAACGGAAACTTCGCCTTCTACGCGCATCTGAAGACCGGCAGCGTCAAGGTCAAGCCGGGTGACCGGCTGACCACCGGGCAGGTGCTGGGCAACGTCGGCAACACCGGCAATTCCAGTGCGCCGCACCTGCATTTCCACGTGATGAGCGCACCCGATCCACTGCGCGCGGACGGCCTGCCGTTCGTGTTCCGCTCGTTCCGGCTCACCGACCGACTGGCCAACATGGCAGCCGTCGACGCGCTGGAGGCCGGCGGTCCCGCGCGTCCGGAACCCGGCTTCACCGCCCGCGCCGAAAACAATGTCAGCCCACTGAATCTGGACGTGATGACCTATGACAACTGAGCAGACCACCGGAAATCGCAGTGCCGCACTGGCTTTCCTCACCGACGTGGTGTTGGTGGTGATCTTCTGCTCCATCGGCCGGCGCAGCCACGCCGAGGGCATCACGCTGGCCGGTGTGGCGCACACCAGCTGGCCGTTCCTGACCGGAACCGTGGCGGGCTGGGCGCTGGCGCGGGGCTGGCGCCGCCCAACCGCGCTGAACCCGACCGGGTTGGTGGTCTGGGTCAGCACCATCGTGATCGGCATGCTGCTGCGCAAGGCCTCGGCTCAGGGCGTCGCGGTGAGTTTCGTGATCGTCGCCTCGACCGTCACCGCCGTCTTCCTGCTCGGCTGGCGCGGCCTGGCTCGCCTCCGCAAGTGATTTGTGCACGAAAATCCGCGCCTACCGCGGATTTTCGTGCACAAATCCCGGGTTAGCGGGCGGCGGGGCCGGGGATGCCGCAGCGGTCGCGGATGTCCTTGAGCGGCTGCCGGATGCCCTGCAGCTCCGCCTTGGTCTGCGGGTTGGCGGCCAGGTACTGCTTGACCTTGGCGTGCGCCTGGTCCTTCGACAGGCCCCGGAGGCTGGTGAAGAAGTCGTTCACGTCGGGGTGGGTGAACAGGTAGGCGGAGGTCGAGGCCTCGACGCCCGACTTGACGCCGGCGATGTCCGCAGAGGTGCAGTTGGGCGGCAGGTCGTCGGCGAGGGCCGACGGCACGGCACCGAACAACATGCTGCCGGCGACCGCGCCGGCACCGATGAAACCGGCAACAACGCGTCGCTTGGCCAGAGCGGAAAGCATCATGTGGTCAAACCCCTTCGTCGAGAGCTCCGATGTCGGCGACCAGTACCGATGCCGACACTGGAAGCTAATCAGAAAGTGCGACGACTTTCGCGGGGTGCCGGATAAGGAGCTCCGGGCGCGGCCGGAACTACCGCGCGGCGGGCGCCGACACCGCCTGAGCCGCGGGCACAGACCCCGTCGCCGTCGTCACGCCAGGCAGGGTGGGCGTGAACGGCACGGCGCCGGGCACGCTCGGCATCGCGGGCAACGTGGCGGGCAGTCCGCCACCCTGCTGCGCCGACTGCATCAGGCCCATCAGCTGCGGCAGGGTCAGCGGCAGCTTGCACTGCGACGACAACGTCACCAGCGGCGCCTGCAGGTTCTGCAGCGCGGCGCCCTCCTGCGGGTTGGCATCGAAGTAGGTCTTCAGCGCTGCCAGCGACTGCGGGCCGGGCTGCTGCTGCGAGATGTTCGTCAGCGTCTGGTTCGCGGTGGGGTGCGCATCCAGGTAGGTGCCCGTCGAGGTGGCCACCATGCCGATGGTCTTGGCGACCTGGCTGGCCGCGCACGGATCCTGGCCCGCACCGGCCGACGGAGCCCCGAACGACGTCACCATCACGCCGCCGACTGCAGTTACAGCGAACGCCCCGGCAAGTCCGCGGCGAACCGCCACACTGGTCGTCTTCATGGCAAATCTCCTCACCGGTTTACGGACCAGAGACGGCCATGTAAACACTCGGCAAACACTGTTTTCCCGGGGTGGCGTCAATGGCAGCGCCGGCCTCATCCGGGATTCGGCTCCCGCCATCTTGCCATCGCGGCGCGGCCGGTGACCAATCCACACAGCAAACATCCAGGTCACTGCGGTGTTCAAACCTGGCGTCGCAGCCCGCCATCGGCCTCCGACACCGTTGCCGGCGGGGCCGGCAGTGGCCCGGTTGCAGTTGGATCAAGGTTCCCGTCAGGCGCCTCATCGCCGCTCGCGAGCCGGTCACCCTACCCCATACTGGGGTAGGGTCGGCGGCACGAAACGCCGATCAAAACACTCCGGTGGCAACCGGGACGACCGCAGGAAGAGGGTTCGCCATCCAGCAGTTGATGATGCGGCTGAGCGGTCTGCTGCGGCGCTGGCGCTGGGTGGTCTTCGCCACCTGGCTGTTGCTCATGGTGCCGTCCCTGTATCTCGCGGCGACCCAGTCCAGCAACCTCAGCGGCGGCGGCTTCGAGGTCGCCGGCTCCCAATCGCTGCACGTCCAGCGCGAACTCGAGGACCATTTCCCCGACGAGGGCGCCTCGCCGCTGGCCCTGGTCGCGGCCCCCAACGCCAACGCCACGCAGGAAGACATGACGGCCGCCGTCGACGAGCTCAAACGCATCGCGGCCGGCGTCTCCAGCGTCAAGGTCGTCCCCGACCCCACGCAGGCCGAGCCGCAGGCCGGCAAACCCTACGTCGTGACGTTGCGCCTCGACTTCAACAACAGCGGCGCCGTCGACATCGCCAAGAAGCTCCGCACCGCGATCGGCATCAAGGACGGCAAGCCCGGCCAGACCGCCGACGGCAAGGTCCGGCTGTACGTCATCGGGCAGGGCGCACTCGGCGCAGCCGCCAGTGAGACCACCAAGCACGACGTCGCCGAGGCCGAGAAGTGGAACCTGCCGATCGTGCTGATCGTGCTGCTGGCGGTGTTCGGCTCCCTGGCCGCCGCGGCCATGCCGATGCTGCTCGGCGCCTGCACGGTGATCGTGACGATGGGAGTGGTCTACCTCCTGTCCATCTGGGTCACCATGAGCGTCTTCGCGACGACGACGCTGTCGATGTTCGGTATCGCGCTGGCCGTCGACTATTCGTTGTTCATCCTCATGCGTTTCCGCGAGGAACTGCGCGCCGGCCGCGACCCGGAACAGGCCGTCGACGCGTCGATGGCGACGTCGGGCCTGGCGGTCGTGCTGTCCGGGCTCACCGTGATCGCCTCGATCACCGGCATCTATCTCATCGGCACGCCGGTGCTGTCGTCGATGGCCACCGGCGCCATCCTGGCTGTCGCCATCGCGGTGCTGACGTCGACCACCCTGATCCCGGCGGTGCTGGCCACGTTCGGCAAGCGGGTCGCCAAGCGCTCGTCGTGGCTGCACGTCTCGCGCCGCTCCGACGCCGCGCAGTCGCCGTTCTGGACCCAGTGGACCGAACGCACCATGCGCTGTCCGTGGCTGTCGGCGCTGCTGGCCACCGTCTTCCTGGTCCTGCTGGCGGCGCCGTCGTTCGGCATGCAACTGGGCAACAGCATGCTGCGCCAGTTCTCCCCGACCCACGAGATCCGCAGCGGCGTGGCCGCCGCGGCGGAAGCGCTGGGCCCCGGTGCGCTCGGCCCCCTCCGGGTGCTGGCGACGTTCCCCGATGCGACGGCCTCCGACGCCCAGAACACCGCCACGCTCGACGCGCTGCACCAGACCATGACGCAGGCGCCGGACGTGGCCCAGGTGGCGCCGCCGGTGTTCAGCAACGACAACCGCAGCGCCCTGTTCACGGTCGTGCTGTCGGTCGACCCCGAAGATCTCGTCGCGCGGGACTCGATCACGTGGCTGCGACAACATCTGCCGGGGGTCGCCGGCCCGAACGTCGCCATCGCGGTGGGCGGGCCGACGGCGCTGATCATGGACTTCGACCATCGCGTCGCGAACACCGAGGTGCTGGTGTTCGTCTTCGTGTCGCTCATCGCGTTCGTGATGCTGCTGATCTCGATCCGCTCGGTGGTGCTGGCGCTCAAGGGCGTCCTGATGACGGTGCTGTCGGTGGCCGCGGCCTACGGCAGCCTCGTGATCGTCTTCGAATGGGGCTGGTTCAAGGCGCTCGGGTTCAAGCCCCTGGAGTCGCTGGACACCACCATTCCGCCGCTGGTCCTGGCGATGACGTTCGGCCTGTCCATGGACTACGAGATCTTCCTGCTGACGCGTATCCGGGAACGCTTCCTGCAGACCGGCAACACCCGCGACGCCGTCGCATACGGCGTCAGCACCAGCGCCCGCACCATCACGAGCGCCGCGCTGATCATGATCGCGGTGTTCATCGGGTTCGCGTTCGCCGGCATGCCGCTGGTGGCCCAGATGGGTGTGGCCTGCGCCGTGGCCATCGCGGTCGACGCCACGGTGGTGCGGCTGGTCCTGGTGCCGGCGCTGATGGCGATGTTCGACCAGTGGAACTGGTGGCTGCCCAAGTGGCTGGACCGCCTGCTGCCGTCGGTGGATTTCGAGAAGCCGTTGCCCGCCACCGATACCGGCAGCCTCGTCATCATCCCCGACGACATCTCCGCACTGGGCCCGTCCGGCGCCGAACTGCGCAGCGTCGTCAAGTCGGCGGCCAAGCTGAAAAACCTTGCCGCACAGACGGTCACCGTCGCCGATCCGCTGGCGTTCAGCGGCTGCGAGCCCGGCGAGCAGCAGTACGTGCCACGCGCCGTGCCCCGCCGGATCGCGGCGGCGCCCCCACGCACGGACCGCTCGCGCACCGGGCTGGCGCTGCTGCGGCGGCGCGCGCACGGCCAGTCCCGGTCCGCGTCGGACAACCCCGACGTGCACCCCGTCACCATGTGGGGCGGCCGGCTGTCGGTCGCGCTCGACGCCCTGTCGCTCGACGAGACCGACGGCCCCGCCATCGAGCGCCGCAGCCCCGTGGAGACGACGACGGTGCTGTTGCCCACCGGCGACCGGCTCGAGATCCCGACGGGCGCCGAGACGCTGCGACTGAAGGGCTACCTGATCATGTCGCGCAACAGCGTCCAGGACTACACCGACTTCGTCGATTTGGTCTCCTGCATGGATATCCGGACCGCAGCCGCGGTTCTGGCCGGAATTGACGGGTATTACTGTGGAGAACGGTCGAAGAACCAGTGGGTGGCCACCCAGTTGGTCCGCAGGTTGGCCGACCCGCACCCGTTCGACGACCACGAATCGGCAGATTGGCCCGACGTCAAACAGCGTTGTCTGGCGGTGGCGGTGGCCATGTTGGAGGAGGCGAGGTGACGTTGACATCCGAAGTGAGGGACACCCCTTCTGGTGCCGACGGTCCCGGTAAGTCCACCGCCGCCGGCACCAACGGGGCGCCCACCGTCGCGTTCCCGGCACAGGCCCCCGGCGAGAAGCCCGTCGAGTTCTGGTCGACGTCCGCCATCCGCGCCGCGCTGGAGAACGACGACCTCGCGGTGTGGCAGCGCATCGTCGTCGCCATCAAGCGCGACCCCTTCGGCCGCACCGCCCGTCAGGTCGAAGAGATTCTGGCCACGAGCAACCCGTACGGCATCTCCAAGGCGCTGGCCGAGGTGCTGGCCCGCGCCCGCACGCAGCTCGAAGCCAACGAATGCGCCGAGGTGGCCCGCCAGATCCGGCTGCTGATGGAGCGTTCCGGTCTCAGCGAGACCGAGTTCGCGTCCCGCATCGGCGTTGGCGCACAAGAACTTTCGGCCTACACCGCCGGCACCACCAGCCCGTCGGCCGCGCTGCTGGTGCGCATGCGCCGGCTCTCCGACCGGTTCGCCCGGATGCGTTCCGCCCGCTCGTAGCCACCCGCCGAGAAGGACCAAATGGTCGCTTCTCGCGCGCCGAGACGACCATTTGGTCCCTCTCGAGCGGCCCTACCACCCCTACCGCGACGCGATCGGGGTGACGTCCATGACCAGCCAGCGTCCGTCCTGCTTCGTCAGCGTGACCCGCAGCCCCAACACCGTCGCCCGCGCGGGTTTGTTCGGGGTGTTCTGCGTGGCGCGCATGACCACGGCGACACTGGCGAAATTGGGGCCGATGGTCTCGATACCGGCCGAGATGGTGCTGGCCTGCCCGGCCACCCCACGGCTGGTCAGATCCTTGGCGACCGCGTTGAACTCGTTGCGGTAGGCCTCCGCGCGCTGCGGCGCCATCAACGCCGTGGCGCGGTCGATCGACACGTTCGGCGCGCCGGGCGTGAAGGTCGCCGACGCCTCCGCGACGCTGCTGGCGATGCCGACCACCATGGACATGTCGGCGCTCGTGGTGCGATCCGGCACCGTCCACTTGGTGTAGCCGACGATGGCGGCCGCGACCACGGCGACCGTCGTCAGCCCGACGACCGCGAGCCGCAACCTGGGCGCGTCGTCATCGGTGCCCATGGTGACGCCGTCACGGCGGAACAGCACGAAGTTGACGATCGACGCCTGCAGCACCAGCAGCCCGATGATGGTGCCCACCACGACCCACCACAGCGGCCGCTCCAGGGCCAGCCCGATGTAGACGAGGCTCGCCAGCACCGCGAGCGGCGCCAGGATGTCGAAGACCAGTACCCGCCACGCGTTCCTCATCGCAGCGTCTCCAATCGCGAGATCAGCAACTTGCCGCCGATGTCGGACACTCCGAGGCGCAACCGCCAGCGCACGGTCTGCGGCTTGGCGCCGGCGTTCTGGCTCACGGACGTCGCGATCACGAGCACCGTCGTCGTATCCGAGGAGATGGCCGCCAGCTCGGGCTGGACGGCCGGTTTGCCCTGCTCGCCCGGCGGTGCGTGGTGCAGCGTCTCCAGCGCGACGGACTCGATCTGCCCCGTGGTCTGGCTCTGCAGCTTCTGCACCAGCTGGGTGAACGGCGCGACGGTGGCATCGAAATCGGCGTTGAGCTGGCCGACGGTGCCCTCGTGCAGCTTCGGCACGTTGACGGCGACGTTGTCCTTGGTCATGTTGATCAGCAGGCCGGCCCACTCGGCGGCGGCCTTCATGGCCTGCGCCTCGTGCACGCGTTCCTTGTCGTCGGCCCGGTGCCCCAGGTAGACCCACGTCGCGACGACGACGGCGACGGCCGCGACGACACCCAGCACCGCGGAGACGATGCCGTAGCGGCTGAAGATTCCCTCAGCCTGATCGCTCGGCGCGGCAGCCTTGGCGGCGGGCTTGGCGGCGGTGGCCGCGCCGGCTGATCCGGTGTCTTTCGCTGTGTCTTTCGCAGCGTCTTTTTCGGCGGAGTCTCCGCTGCGCTCGTCGGGCATGGGCGTGAGGCTACCCGCAGCGCCCACCGGCACTGCAGCGGCGATGGCAGGATGGCGAGGTGACTCTCGAAGCTACCTCGCCCCGATCCGGTATCGACCTGAGCTACCTCGACCCCGACGCCCGCCCGCAGGACGACCTGTTCGGTCACGTCAACGGCCGCTGGCTCACCGACTACGACATCCCGGCCGACCGCGCCACCGACGGCGCCTTCCGCCTGCTGGCCGACCGTGCCGAGGAGCAGGTGCGCGACATCATCACCAACGCATCCGGCGCGCCGAACACCGATGCACAGCGCATCGGCGACCTCTACGCGAGCTTCATGGACACCGAGCGGGTGGCCGCCGTGGGCCTGGCGCCGCTGCGGGCCGAGCTGGCTCTCATCGCCGACGCTGCTACCCCAGAAGCGCTGGCCACCGTGCTCGGCGGGCTGCAGCGCACCGGCGTCGGCGGGGGCGCCGGCGCGTACGTCGACACCGACTCCAAGGATTCGACGCGGTACCTGCTGCACTTCACGCAGTCCGGGCTCGGCCTGCCCGACGAGTCCTACTACCGCGAGCCGGCACACGCGGCGGTGCTGGCGGCCTACCCGCAGCACATCGCCCGCATGCTGAGCCTGGTCTTCGGCGGCGACCAGACCGAGACCGCGGCCCGCATCGTCGCGCTGGAGACCAAGCTGGCCGCGGCGCACTGGGATGTGGTCAAGCGCCGCGACGCGGACCTGAGCTACAACCTGCGGCGGTTCGCCGATCTGGCCGACGAAGCGCCCGGTTTCGACTGGGACGGCTGGCTGGCGGCGGTCGGCGCGTCGGCCGATGTGGTCACCGAAGTCGTGGTGCGGCAACCCGATTTCCTCGTCGCCTTCGCGGCGCTGTGGGCGTCCGAGCCGCTCGAGGACTGGAAGGCGTGGTTGAGCTGGCGCGTGATCAGCGGCCGCGCCCCGATCCTGACCGACGACCTGGTGGCGGAGAACTTCGACTTCTACGGCCGCACCCTGTCGGGCACCGAGGCGATCCGGGACCGCTGGAAGCGCGGCGTCGGCCTGGTCGAGAGCCTGATGGGTGACGCCGTCGGCAAGCTCTACGTGGACCGGCACTTCCCGCCGTCCCACAAGGCGCGGATGGATGAGCTGGTGGCCAATCTGCGCGAGGCCTACCGCGTCAGCATCACCAACCTCGAGTGGATGACGCCCGAGACCCGGCAGCGCGCGCTGGCCAAGCTGGACAAGTTCACCCCGAAGATCGGCTACCCGGCACGCTGGCGGGACTACTCGAATCTGGTGATCGACGCCGGCGACCTGTACGGCAACTACCTGCGGGGCCAGGCCGTCGAGCACGATCGCGAGCTGGCCAAGCTGGGCAGCGAAGTGGACCGCGACGAGTGGTTCATGACGCCGCAGACGGTGAACGCCTACTACAACCCGGGCATGAACGAGATCGTCTTCCCCGCGGCCATTCTGCAGCCGCCGTTCTTCGACGCCGAGGCCGACGACGCCGCCAACTACGGCGGTATCGGCGCGGTGATCGGGCACGAGATCGGGCACGGCTTCGACGACCAGGGCGCCAAGTACGACGGCGACGGCAACCTCGTCGACTGGTGGACCGACTCCGACCGCGCCGAATTCGGTTTGCGGACAAAGGCTCTCATCGAGCAGTACGAGGCCTTCACGCCGCGGGCGCTGGACGCGGGCCACCACGTCAACGGTGCCTTCACCGTCGGCGAGAACATCGGCGATCTGGGTGGGCTGTCCATCGCGCTGCTGGCCTACGAGCTGTCACTGGGCGGCAAGGAGGCGCCCGTCATCGACGGGCTGACCGGTGTCCAGCGCGTCTACTTCGGCTGGGCCCAGGTGTGGCGCACCAAATCCCTTGACGCCGAAGCCATTCGGCGCCTCGCCGTCGACCCGCACTCGCCGCCGGAGTTCCGGTGCAACGGCGTGATCCGGAACATCGACTCGTTCTACGAGGCGTTCGATGTCAGCACGTCCGACGAGCTGTACCTGGATCCCGCCGAGCGCGTGCGCATCTGGAATTAGCCATACCACGCGAAAACCCCCTATTTCGTTGGAAATAGGGGGTTTTCGCGTTGTCGACGGATCAGCGCGTGCCGGCGCCCGAACCCGAGCCGCTGCCCGTGGACGGCGTCGCGGCCGGCGTCTGCATGCCCCACTGCCAGTCGCCCGCACCGTCGGAGTAGTTGTACAGGCCGACCGAGTTCTTCACGACGATCGGGTCACCACTGCCGAACTGGTCGTAGAACCACTTCGCGTTGTCGGGCGAGAGGTTGATGCAGCCGTGGCTGACGTTGCGCTTGCCCTGGTCGGAGACCGACCACGGGGCGCTGTGCACGAACGCGCCGCTGTTGTCGATACGGACCGCCCAGTTGACCTTCAGCTTGTAACCCTGCGGCGAGTCGACGGGGACGCCGTAGGTCGACGAGTCCATCACGATGTCCGGGAACTTCTCCAGCACGTAGTAGGTGCCGTTCTTGGTCTCGTCGCCGGTCTTGCCCATCGACATCGGGAAGGTCTTCTCCACGACGCCGTTGCGGCTGATGGTCATCTGGTGCGTCGCGTTGTCCGCGGTGGCGACCAGCGAGTCACCGGTGCGGAAGCTGGACTTGGTGCCTGCGGCGTCGATGTTCACGACGGTGTTGGCCGGCCAGAAGGCGATGGGCCGCCAGCGCAGCTGCGTGTCGGTCACCCAATAGAACATGCCGGGCACCGGCGGGTTGGACGAGATGTGCACCGCATCCTGCGCCATCTGCTTGTTGGCGATGGGCCGCGGGAAGTTGATGTAGATCGGCTTGGCCACCCCCACCATGGACCCGTTCACCGGGTTGAAGGTCGGCGGGTTGAACGGCGGCTGGCCGACGAACGGGGTCGGGTTCTGACCGGCCGGGGTACCTGGCGGGATCGGCTGGGGTTCGCCGGGGATCGGGGCGCCCGGGATGACGGGTGCAGGCGCCGGCGCCGGTTCAGCAGCCGGCGGGATCGGCGGTGGCAGGGGTGCCTCGGTGGGAAGACCCGGGTCGATGGGCGCTGCCGCCACATCGGGGTCCGGCGCATCCGGGTCGGCCAGTGCCGACGGGGTTGCGACGGTCATTCCGGCGACCAGTCCGGCCGCCACAACCGCGGTCAGAAGCTTGCTCTTGTACCACTGCGGCATCCGCCACCTCCAGTTCACAACGTCCCCAGTCTCTCATAGCGCGCTGACCGGCCCCTGCCGCGAAAGGCCGTCATACCCCGATTTCGGCCCTGTCGAAGGCCGCTGAACTGCACAGTTGATCGCCCCAGATGTGTGAGGTGTTACTTCGGCTGACCGCCCTGGAGACCTCGGAAGCGCCATCAACGGGTGTCCAAGCCCCCGGGATCCGCGCACAATCGACCCTGTGATTGTTGCTTTCAGCGTCAGCCCGATGGGTGGTGACGAGTCCGGCGGCGTCGGCGCGGCCGTCGCCGCGGCCGTGCGGGTGGTGCGCGAGTCGGGTCTGCCCAACGAGACCAATGCGATGTTCACGAACGTCGAGGGCGAGTGGGACGAGGTGATGGCCGTGGTCAAACGGGCCGTGGACGCGGTGGCGGCGGCGTCCCCGCGGGTCAGCCTGGTCCTCAAGGCCGACATCCGCCCCGGTTACACCGGCCAGCTGACCGCGAAGGTGCAGCGCATCGAGGACGAACTCGGCACCTAGCGCGATCGTGGGCGGCGGGAACCGCTAACACGATCGACACACAGCCGTGACTGCCGGCGACATCATCGTGCCGACAATCGTCAGGCATGGGTCCAGATGCGAGCGGCGGGATTGACCAGGCATTCGGTACCGGTCCGACGATCGGCCCGTCGGTGGCCGAGATCCTCGAATCCCACGCCGGGGGCACCGGCTCCCCGGTCAAGACCGCGGCCCGCGTCGCTGATGCCATCGCCGCCCGTGGGGACGACGGCACCTGGCTGTCCGTCGTGCCGCGCGAGGAGCTGCTGGCGGCCGCGGCGGAGATCGAGAACCGGCCCGGCGCCCGCACCCTGCCGCTGTACGGCGTGCCGTTCGGGGTGAAGGACAGCATCGACGTCGCCGGGGTGCCCACCACCCTGTCGTGCCCCGACTACGCGTACATCGCCGAGCGGACCGCACCGGCAGTGCAACGCCTGCTCGACGCGGGTGCGCTCTACGTCGGCAAGACCAACCTCGACCAGTTCGCGACCGGCCTCAACGGCACGCGTACGCCCTACACCGTGCCGCGCAGCGTCTTCGGTGGTGGCCTCATCTCGGGCGGGTCCAGTTCGGGTTCCGCGCTGGCGGTCGCGCTGGGCCAGGTGCCGTTCGCGGTCGCCACCGATACCGCCGGGTCCGGGCGGGTGCCCGCAGCTCTCAACGGCGTGGTGGGTTTCAAACCGTCCCGCGGGCTGATCAGCACCGTCGGACTGGTACCGGCGTGCAAGTCGCTGGACTGCCTCAGCGTGATGGCGGGCTGCGTCGACGATGTGGACCGGGTGTTCGACGTGATGGCCGGCCGCGACGACGCCGACGCCTGGTCCCGAAACCGAGGACCGCGTCACGACGGCGGGCCGATCCGGGTCGGATTGCCTCCGATCGACGATCTCGAATTCTTCGGCGACGATGCCATGCGCGCAGCGCATCTGAGTTTCCGCGAACACCTCGAGCGCCTGGCCGTCATCGTCGAGGTGTCACTGGCGCCGTTCCTCGCCGCGGGAGCCCTGCTCTATCAGGGCCCGTGGGTGGCCGAGCGGCTCGTCGAGTTCGGTGATTTCCTTGCCCGACAACCTGATTCGATCCACCCCGTGGTGCGCGACATCTTCCGCAGCGGCCTGAACTACACCGCGGTGGACGCGTTCGCCGCCCTGCAGAAGCTGCAGGAGCTCAAGGCCGAGGTGGGCCGACTCTGGCAGACCATGGACGTCCTCGTGGTGCCGACCATCGGGACCACCTTCACCGTCGAGCAGGTGCAGGCCAACCCGATCGAGTGCAACACGATGCTGGGCCACTACACGCACTTCGGCAATCTGCTCGATCTCCTGGGCGTCGCGGTCCCGCTCGGCGTGACCGGTGACGGCCGTCCGTACAGCGCGATGCTGCTGGGCAACGCCCTGTCGGACGACACCGCGCTGACGCTGGCCGCGCGCATCCTCGACGAACCCCGCACGACAACCGAGGTCGCCGCGGCGCCCGTCGAGGAGCTCGCATGACGTCCGTCGAGGTCCCGGCCGAACCGACCCCGTTCACCCTCACCGCCGGGCGGACCGCGCTGATCGTCATCGACATGCAACGCGATTTCCTGCTGCCCGGCGGCTTCGGCGAGAGCCTCGGCAACGACGTCGACCAGCTGCTCAAGGTGGTGCCACCGCTGGCGGCGTTGCTCGCCGCGGCCCGTGCCGCCGGGGTCATGGTCGTCCACACCCGCGAGGGCCACGAACCAGACCTGTCGGACTGCCCGCCCGCCAAGCTCAATCGCGGTGCGCCGTCGAAACGGATCGGGGATCCCGGCAAGTACGGCCGCATCCTGATCCGCGGTGAGTACGGCCACGACATCGTCGACGAGCTGGCCCCGATCGACGGGGAGCTGGTGATCGACAAGCCGGGCAAGGGCGCGTTCTACGCCACCGGGCTGCAGGACGCGCTGACCGCTGCGGGCATCACGCAGCTGCTCGTCACCGGCGTCACCACCGAGGTGTGCGTGCACACCACCACCCGCGAAGCCAATGACCGTGGCTACGAGTGCCTGGTCGTATCCGATTGCGTCGGTTCATATTTCCCGGAGTTCCAGCAGGTGGGCCTGGAGATGATCGCAGCGCAGGGCGGCATTTTCGGCTGGGTTGCGGACACCGCGGCGGTCATTCCCGCGCTGCAACAACTCGGCGCCCCGTCACCTTCTGCGGTCTAGAGAGGACCTGCCCATGTCCACCGACGTCTCCGATCCCCCGGCCGCCGGCACCCCCAAACCGGCCCTGTCCCTACCGTGGTGGACGCGCGGCGACACCAACGCGTTCTTCGGGCTGGGGTTCAACATCCTGGTCAACGTCCTGACGCTGACGGGTCTCATGATCGGCGTCGTCAAGGTCCCCGCCGGTGACGTACTCGGCACCATCCTGCCCGCGCTCGGGGTGGCGCTGATCCTCGGCAACCTCTACTACACATTCCTGGCCCGCCGCCTCGCGCGGCGCGAAAACCGCACGGACGTCACGGCTTTGCCGTACGGCCCGAGCGTGCCGCACATGTTCATCGTGGTGTTCGTGGTGATGCTGCCGGTCTACCTGCACACCAAGGATGCGATGCAGGCCTGGCAGGCGGGGCTGGCGTGGGCCTTCATGATCGGCATCATCGTGATGATCGGCGCGTTCGTCGGCCCCTACATCCGCGAACTGACACCGCGGGCGGCCATGCTCGGGACGCTGGCCGGCATCTCCATCACCTTCATCTCGATGCGGCCGGCGGCCCAGATGTGGGAGGCGGCCTGGATCGGGCTGCCGGTGCTGGCGATCATCCTGATCGGGTTCTTCACCGACGTGAAGCTGCCGTTCGGCATCCCGACCGGACTGGCCGCACTGCTCGTCGGTACCGCCATCGGCTGGATCGGCGGGTTCATGTCCGCACCCGATGTCGCCAAGGCGGTGTCCGACATCGCGATCGGACTCCCCGATCTGCGGATCGGCATGCTGCTCTCGGGCCTGTCGCATCTGGCCCCGCTGCTGGGGACCGCCATACCGCTCGGCGTCTACAACTTCACCGAGGCGATGAGCAACGTGGAGAGCGCGGCCGCCGCCGGCGACAACTACAACCTGCGCAGCGTGCTGCTGGCCGACGGCGCGGGCGCGGTGATCGGCTCGGCCTTCGGCTCTCCGTTCCCGCCTGCCGTCTACATCGGCCACCCCGGCTGGAAGGACGCCGGCGGCCGCGCCGGGTATTCGCTGGCCAGTGGCGTGCTGATCGGGGCCTTCTGCTTCCTGGGCCTGTTCGGCGTGCTCGACGCGCTGTTGCCGGTGCCCGCGATCGTGCCGATCCTGCTCTACATCGGTCTGCTGATCGGCGCGCAGGCCTTCCAGGCCGTGCCGCGCCTGCATGCCGTCGCTGTCGTCGCGGCGCTGCTGCCCAACCTCGCGCAATGGGCCGGCGGCCTCGTCGACAACGCGCTCAACGCCGCCGGCACGTCGGCCGCGGCGGTGGGTCTGGACAAACTCAACGGCGCGGGCGTGGTCTACCAGGGGCTCCAGACGCTCGGCGAGGGCGCGGTGCTGGTCGGCCTGATCCTGGGCACCATGGTGACCTTCATCCTGGAGAAGAAGTTCCTCTACGCGGCCATTGCGTCGGTCGTCGGTGCGGCGTTGTCCTTCATCGGTCTGATCCACGCACCCGAGGTGGCGTGGGCGGCCAATCCACAGGTCGCCCTGGGCTATCTGTTCTTCGGCCTGGTGTGCGCCGCGTACTCGCGGTTACCCGGCGCCGATCAACCGGTCACGGTCGACGAGTCGGACGTCGTCGCCGGGCACTAGGAGACGGCGCGATCACAATGTGCCCCTGACAGCGGCGCCATCGCAAATGACTCCATGACAACGCTCGTGGAGTCACATTGCGTCAGGACCGGACGAGCCGCGCGATCGCCGCGGAGGCCTCGGCCAGCTTCTGCTCGGCCTCGTCGCCGCCGACAGCCACCGCGTGGCTCACGCAGTGCCCCAGGTGCTCATCGAGCAGCGCCAGCGCGACCGACTGCAGCGCGCTGTTCACCGCGCTGATCTGCGTCAACACATCGATGCAGTACTTGTCCTCGTCGATCATCTTGGCGATGCCGCGGACCTGTCCCTCGACGCGCCGCAGCCGCTTGGCGTAGTTGTCCTTGTTCGGCGAATAGCCGTGTTGGGCCTCAGGGTGACCCGCCACCGCAACGTCCGACTCGTCTGCCGTCATAACCCCAGCGTACCGCATACCCCTTAGGGGTATCCAATGCAATTTCGCTTGGTGGCGGCGGGCATACTTACCTGCATGTCTGCTGATCAGCCCGATATCAAGCCCCGCAGTCGCGACGTCACCGACGGTCTCGAGAAAACCGCAGCCCGCGGCATGCTGCGCGCGGTAGGCATGGGTGACGACGACTGGGGCAAGCCGCAGATCGGCGTCGGGTCGTCGTGGAACGAGATCACCCCCTGCAACATGTCGCTGCAGCGGCTGGCGCAGTCGGTCAAGGAGGGCGTGCACGCCGCCGGCGGTTACCCGCTGGAGTTCGGCACCATCTCCGTCTCCGACGGCATCTCGATGGGCCATGAGGGCATGCACTTCTCGCTGGTGTCGCGCGAGGTCATCGCCGACAGCGTCGAGACGGTCATGCAGGCCGAGCGCCTGGACGGCTCGGTGCTGCTCGCCGGTTGCGACAAGTCGATCCCCGGCATGCTGATGGCGGCCGCCCGGCTGAATCTCGCGAGCGTCTTCTTCTACAACGGCTCGATCATGCCGGGCGTCGCGAAGCTGACCGACGGCACCGAGAAGGAAGTCACCATCATCGACGCCTTCGAGGCGGTCGGTGCGTGCGCCCGCGGGCTGATGTCCCGCGAGGACGTCGACATCATCGAACGCGCCATCTGTCCGGGCGAGGGCGCCTGTGGCGGTATGTACACCGCCAACACCATGGCGTCGGCGGCCGAGGCCCTCGGTATGTCGTTGCCGGGCAGCGCTTCTCCCGTCGCCATCGACAAGCGCCGCGACGAGTTCGCCCGCAAGTCCGGCGAGGCCGTCGTCGAGATGCTGCGCCGCGGCATCACCGCGCGCGACATCCTGACCAAGGAAGCGTTCGAGAACGCCATCGCCGTCGTCATGGCCTTCGGTGGTTCCACCAACGCGGTGCTGCATCTGCTGGCCATCGCCCGCGAGGCCGAGGTCGAGCTGACCCTTGCCGACTTCACCCGCATCGGCAACAAGGTGCCGCACCTGGCCGACGTGAAGCCCTTCGGCCGCCACGTGATGAAGGACGTCGACGAGATCGGCGGCGTGCCCGTCGTCATGCGCGCACTGCTGGATGCCGGTCTGCTGCACGGTGATTGCCTCACCGTGACCGGCAAGACCATGGCCGAGAACCTCGCCCACATCGCGCCGCCCGACCCGGACGGCAAGGTGCTGCGCGCGATGAACAACCCGATCCACCCGACGGGCGGCATCACCATCCTGCACGGCTCGCTGGCTCCCGAAGGCGCCGTCGTGAAGTCGGCCGGCTTCGAATCCGACGTCTTCGAAGGCACCGCAAGGGTTTTCGAGCGCGAGCGAGCCGCCCTCGACGCGCTGGAGGACGGCACCATCACGCACGGCGACGTCGTCGTCATCCGCTACGAGGGCCCCAAGGGCGGTCCGGGTATGCGCGAGATGCTGGCCATCACGGGCGCCATCAAGGGCGCCGGCCTGGGCAAGGACGTACTGCTGATGACCGACGGCCGCTTCTCGGGCGGCACGACGGGCCTGTGCGTCGGGCACATCGCGCCGGAGGCCGTCGACGGCGGGCCCATCGCGTTCGTGCGCGACGGTGACCGCATCCGCCTCGACGTCGCCAACGGCAAGCTGGACCTGCTCGTCGACGAGGCCGAATTGGCTTCGCGCCGTGAAGGTTTCGAGCCGCTGCCGCCGCGCTACAAGACTGGCGTGCTGGCCAAGTACACCAAGCTGGTCCAGTCCGCCGCCGTCGGCGCCGTCTGCACCTAGCCGGGATTTGTGCACGATTTTCCGCGGTAGGCGCGGAAAATCGTGCACAAAACACCCGGTGGGCGGGCTCGGTGATAGCGTGAGGTCGGGCGCGCAGGACCGCCCGACGTCCGCTCGAAGAGGCTCAGCCTCCCTGCTGATTGCTTCACCTTGTGACCGACCTCTTCTCGGCCCGATTCGCGGACGCGGGCGCATGAGAGGAGGCCGTCATGGCCAGCACACTGCCCACCAATCCGTCCCTGGACAAACTGCGCGTCGAAGCACGCACGCTGCAGCGGGCGAACGGCATCGCGCTACACGCCGCCCAGCTCGCCGTCGCCCGTCGGTATGGCTTCACCGGCTGGCCCGCACTGGTGCACTACCTGCGGCTGGCCGCGGATCTGAGCGTCGACCCGGGCGCCGTCGACGAAAACGCCCTCGACCCCGCTGACCGGTTCTGTTCGTGGGCGGTGTTGCGGTACGACGAATCCGACGCCCCGCCGCGCCGGCAGTCCGCTGTCGAGCTGCTCGCCGCCGAACCTGATGTGGTTTCCCGCAGTGTCTGGGCCGCGGCCGCGGCCAGTGATCCGGTCGCGCTCGCGGAGCATCTCGCCCGTCGCCCGACACTGGCCGGCACCGGCGGCGGTCCGTTCGGCTGGGTGCCCATGATGTACCTCTGCTACTCGCGGATTCCCTTGGGCCGCAGCATAAATGACGTCCTGGCCGCCGCGACGCTCCTGCTCGACGCCGGAGCCGATCCGAACGGCGGTTACCTGTGGTGCGGCATGTCGACGCCGTTCACGCTGTTGACAGGGGTGTTCGGCGAAGGCGAGCAAGGGCCGCGACGGCAGCCCCGGCATCCGCATGCCACCGAGCTCGCGACGCTGCTCCTGCGCCGCGGGGCCCATCCGCTTGATCAGCAGACGCTCTACAACCGGATGTTCCGCCCGGACGATTCGCACCTGGAGCTGCTGTTCGCCCACGGTCTCGCCGACGCCGGGCCCAGCCCGTGGGAGCGACGGCTGGGCGAGGCGATGGAGACCCGAGAGCAGCTGTGGCAGCGGCAGATTCGCTGGGCCGCCGAGCACGGGTTCCGTGATCGTCTCGACCTGCTCGCCCGGCACGGCATCGACGTGTCGGGCGTCGAACTCGTCGCGCCGACCTTTCCGGATGATCCCAACGCCCGTGACGATGAGGGCGCGACGCCGCTGCACCACGCCGCGTGGGAGGGCGATCTGTCGCTGATCCGGCGGCTGCTGGAGGCGGGCGCCGAACCGTCCATCACCGACGGACGGTTCGGCTCGACGCCGTTGCAGTGGGCCGAGCACGCCTATCAGACGGAGGCGGCGGAACTGCTGCGCGCCGCGACTTCGGACACCACTTCCGAGTACCACTGAAACAGCTTGATGCGTTGCGGGGCATCGCTTTTGAGCAGTTCTGCCCAGCATTCCGCGACCTTCGCGCGGGCTGCGACGCCGATCCACGGCTGTGGCAACAACTCTGGCGGCAGCAGCGGGTCGGGCTCGAGCGCGCGACTGAATTCGGCGGCCAGCTCGATGGCAGTGGTGAGCTGCGCGGTCGGGGCGGCGCCCGGCAAGGCGGACAGTGCGCGTTCGGCGACGGAGAGCAGTCGCCGGTGACGTTCGGCGATGTCGTCCAGGGGCCACAGGAGGCCCGCGACGGCTCGCGGCTCATCGGTGCCTCCGACGGCCAAATCCGCGGTCGTGAGCGTGGTGACGTGATCGGTGATCGCCAATTGTTCTGCCGCGGCAGCTATCTCGCTGTCCCAGTCGTTCGGGGAGACGTACAGACCACCTTGAATCGCGGCGCCACCGAGGCGCACGATCGCGTCACGCATGGCGTCACGCGCCGACCGGATCGACTCCGGAACGGCGAACGCCACGACGTGCCAGCGCCCGTCCCACGGGGCGTCGCCCCGGTCCTGGGCGTACATGAGCCGGAGGTAGTCGAGGTCCGGGGTGATGCTGCTGCGCAGCTCATCGGTCGCCCGCAGCACCGCTTTCCGCCCGCGTCCGTCTTGGACGAACTGCCCGTCGGCGACCAGTCGCTTGATGCACAACCGCACCTGCTGGTCCGTCATCCCGAGTTCGCCCGCGACGTCGTACAGCGCACCGGCGTCGATGGTGGCGTCGTCCCGCAGCATGCTCTCGACGAGAGTGCGGGTCGGCACTTCGATGGGTGCGTCCAACGGTCAGCTCCTTGTGCCGGCGGTACGACGCGCGGGGCACCCAAGTCTAGGCACGCTCGTCCTGTTCGACGATGACGAGCGGCCGGCCGTCGGGCTGATCGAGTTGGTTAGCCAGGTCGGCGAAGAATCGCGGCGCGTCGATGACGGCGTCGGGCGGGTGCACTCCCGGGCGCCGCGCGGTGCCGTCGACGATCTGCGCCAGCCCCAACACCAGCGGGATGCCCGTGGCCCGGGCCATGTCCCCGAACAATCCAGCCGCGCTCCCGGACAGGTCGAGGTGGGTCAGCACCGTGCGGTCGCGTCCGGCGCGGGTGCCGGACACCGCGGCGAAGAACGGCGGTAGCGTGCCCGGACCTTTGCTTCGCCACGACAACGGCACAGATCGTAAGTAGTGCAACAGGTTCGGTTTCGCGAACTGCAGTGCTGCCGTCTCGTGGGTCAGTCGGCGCCGGTCGGTGTCGCGACGCAGCACATCGAGGTAGGCCAGGGTCTGCGGCCGCATCACCATGAGGTTGACGGCCTCGCCGGTGAGTCCGAGCGTGCGCCGCAACGTGATGGGCTCGGGATGCCCGACCGTGTACGCGGTGCCGCGACGGCCACCCGGCAGGGTCAACCCGACCGCGCGCAGCGGACGCTCGAACGTCAGCTGTCCACCCCGGACGGTGCAGATTTTGCCGCTGCTCTGCAGCATCCAGTGCACGGCCGCGGCCGACGGCCGGCCGTCTGGGCCCAACAGCACCTCGCCCCCATCGCCGCCCGTCCCGGACACGTCGACCGGCCATGCGGTGTAGGCGTCGCGCACCGTGTCGAGTTCGGCGGCCGCCGTGGCGACGAGCAGGTTGCTCACACCCGGGCTGGCCCCCATTCCGATGACAGCGCAAACGTCTGCGGCACGGGCGGTTTCGTCGAGTTCGAGCATCTGCACCGTCGGTTCCCAGTCGTCGCAGATGTCGACGTAGTGCGTGCCCGTCGCGATCGCGGCGCGCAGCACCGGGACTCCGAAGCGGTAGTACGGCCCGACGGTGTTGACGACGAGATCCGCCTGGTCCAGGAGCCGGCACAGGGCCACCTCATCCGTGACGTCAACCTGGGCGGCACTGACCCGCACCGGCGCCTCGGCGAGTTGTCCGCACAGGCGGTGTGCGGCGGCACCGTCCCGGTCGGCGATGACGATCTCGTCGACCCCGGGCAGCCGCGCGGCGAGCCGGACAGCTACGGCACCCATCGCGCCGGGGCCACCCAACGCGAGGATCCTCATCGGGCCTCCTTGGCGGCGGGCAGTTCCTGAACGTAGCGCCGCAGATTGTCGAGGTAGCTGGGCGCATAGATCTGCCGGGGCGCGAAAGTTCCTATCACATAGGCTTTTACGCTGTCAGGATTGCTTTCCAGGTCCTCCTTGGCGAGGCTGTGCGAGGCGTGGGGATAGGTCTGGACCGTGAGCAGATCGGGTCGCACCAGCGCGCGATAGACGCGTTCGGTTTCGGCCACGTCGACGTTCCGGTCGTCCTCGCCGAGCTCCAGCAGCACCGGGACCGCGAGACGCGGCAACGTCGCGCTGACGTCCGCACGGTAGTTTCGCGCGACGAATCCCCAGCGGTCCGCGGACATCGGCGACGCGTCGATGTCCGCCATGCGGTACTCGTGATAGGTCGCGCCATTGCGCAGCAGCTGATTCGTCCGCTCCCGTCGGGCCAGGGCCGCTGCCAGTTCCGACTGCGGCGCCGCGCGTGCCCGCAGCTCGGCCCGCAGGTTGTACTCACCCTGCCGCATCCAATTGATCGCCGGCCCAACGAGAATCATGAACTGCAGGTCGGGTTTGCGCACTGCCACCTCGGGCGCCACCCAGCCGCCCTGACTGATGGCCCAGATGCCGATGCGGTGCGGATCGATGTCGGCCCGGGTGCGGGCCCAGTCGATCGCGGCGCTCGTCTCGTCGGCCCGGTCGGCCAGGCTCTGGTTCAGCCAGTTGCCGGGCGCGCCGTCGACGCCGGGCTTGTTCCACGACAACGACGCATAGCCGGCCTCGGCGAAGGACTCCCAGATGGGCCGGTAGAACGCGTCGCGGCTGGCATCGGCGGGCCCGTCGCCGTGCACGAACACCACCAGGCCGAACGGTCCCTTCCCCGTCTTGGGCAGGGCCAGCACACCGTCAAGGGGCTGCGCCGGCGCAGGGATGGTGACGCGCTGCTCGCGAATGGCGAAGTCGTTGGCGTACAGCACCCAGCCGCCCGCCGGAACCACGACCGCGACGACACAACCCCATGCGATCAGCGTGCGACGCACCCAGGCAGGACGGTGACGACCGATGGCAGAACTATCATTCATTCCACGATCGTAGCCTAAGTGATAGTTAATCGAGAGTGGCGTCAGCCACTCGGACTGCGGAGACTCCTCGCTCGCGGGCTAACCGAACTGCGCGTGGAGCTCCGGCAAGAAGCCGGCCAGGTGGTTCATCTCCTGCGCGCAGTGCACCAGCAGATCCTGCGGGTGCGGCAGCTGACGCGCGGCAAGAACCCGAAAAGCATGGTCCGCCAACGACTTACCGGCACGGAAGCTGACGTGCTGCCCGCCCATCCAGAATCGGGAGCGCATCTCGGCGCCGTCGGGTGTCGGCCGCACCTGATGAACAAGCCAACCGATGTCGACCGGGATGTCCGGCGAGCCGAGGCGGGCGACGATGGCCAGCCCCGCGTGCCCTTGTGACTCGGGGTCGACGAACTGGATCGCCACCGAACTGAGCGCCGAGCCGAGATACTCCTCGACCAGCGAGGTCCGACCGACATAGGCCACGTCGTCACGGCCGTCGCGCCACTGCGCCGATACATGCGCCCGCGGATGCCACAGCTTGTAGCGGCGCGCGTCGCAGCCGTGCCAGCCGAACCACCAGTCCCACATCTGCGGCGTCACGCCCGGCATGTCGGTGCGCACGGCAACGGTGTACCCGCCGTCCGACAGGGTGCCGTAGCCGTTCTCGGTCTGCTGATAACCGTCGGCGGCGAGCGGTTCGTCGAAGTCCGGCAGCACCGGGCCGGCCTGCGGCCCGTGCTCGAGCGCCTCCACCACATGGCGTGGCAGCGCCGCCATCTCCGGATTGAAGAACCTGCCGAACGGTGTGTCCGCGTCGTCACCGCGGTAACCCAGGTAGCTCATGTCCGTCCCATCCAGGCGTAGAAGCGACCCTCCGGGTCATATTGTGCGCGCACCGCATCCAGTCGCGCCATGGCCGCGTCGGTGGCGAACCGGGCCGGCCGGGCACCGAGGTTCTCGTCGGCCAGCTGTATCCCGGTGGCCAGGTGGGACATCGCCGCCATGTTCGATCGGGCCCAATCGCCGTATTTTTCGTCATCGGCTGCGTCCTGCCAGCCGGCGTAGAGCGCCAGGTACACCTCGTCTTCCAGGCTGTAGGCCATGTCCTGACGGGCGGGCGACGGCCCCCAGTTCAGCCACAGGAAATGCGACGGATGCGGTGGCATGGTCTCGAGGATGTTGCGCACGCCCGGCAACAACTCGGCCGTCGACGCCGACGTCCACATGTTGTCCGCGGCGTAGCGGTGGTCGCTGAGATAGTTGCTCATCACCGCGTCGTACCAGGTGGGCAGGTTCGTCGGTGCGTACGGCACGGCCATCAGGGCATGCGGGCGCGCCGGGCACGTATCCAACAGTGCCACTGCATCTTTCGCTTCATCGTCGCTGTCGGCGAACACCGGTGAGGCCAGCACGATGCCCGGCGTATCCAGCCCCGAACTCGGCATGGCCCGGGAGGCGACGATCTGCAACTCCACCCGGCGGTCCACGTCGGCGCTGATGGCGCGGGCCCACGCGTAGATCTCGTCGGCGGCCGCGAAAGGGTAGACGTACAGGCTGCTGCCGCACACCGCCGGCTTCGGATGGAGACGCACGTGGAACGCAGTCACGACGCCGAAGAAGCCGGGACCGGATCCCCTTGCTGCCCAATATAAGTCGGGGTGATGCTCGGCGTCGCAGCGAATCTGCTCACCGGCTGCGGTGACCACGTCGAGCGCCAGCACGCTTTCACACGCCGGCCCCAGCACGCGGTTGTTCCACCCGTAGCCGCCCTGCAGCAGATAGCCACCGAGTCGGACACCCCGGCAGTGTCCGGATGGGAAGAACAGGCCCTGCTGCTCCAGTTCGGTGGCCAGCACGCTGCCACCTTTTCCGGGACCCACCACGGCGATCATCGCGTCGCGATCCACCCGGCACGTGTCCAGCCGGCTCACGTCGAGCAGCATGCCGCCATCGCGCAGGTGGTTGGCCGACCAGCTGTGTCCGCCCGATCGGATGCCGACCGCCAATTTGTTCGCTTGGGCGTAGCGGACCGCCGCCACCACATCAGCCGTGCACGACGCCTGCACGATGACATCCGGAAAGCGCTGCGGCACACGGGCATTCCACACCGTCGCGCAACGCGCATCCTCATATCCCGCGTCGCCGCGGCGGAAATGTCGGACCTCGGCCAAAGCTGTCACCGCAACTCCTCACGCCTCGACGCCCCACCGAAACGTAACACCGGGAATCAGCGACTGCGTCAAATTCGCGCTGCGGATCTACGCGGCCGTGAGCACCGCCCGACTGCCGACAGGATTGGCGAGCGGCACGACGATCGTGCCGGGCATGATCATCATGGTGCAGACCATGTGTTCGCGATCCGACCGCCGGCCGGCCGTCAACGTGACCACCACGGTCTGGCCGGTCTCCGCCGCGGTGGCGTGTACCCCGTAACAGTCGGGCGATCCGAGCGAAATGTTCAGCGCCACGGCGGGTTCCGGGTCCAGCCGGCTCCAGGACTCTGCGGCCAGCGGATGGGGGTCGACGATCGCCGGATCGTCGACGAACGTCGTGCCCGGCGAGACGGGCACCTCCGGTAGCGCCGGCGCGTCAGCCGACGCCGTCGGCGCGAGGCCGACGGCCAACACGAGTCCCGCGGCGGCGACCCTGAGCACTACTTACCCACCCGGGCCACGGCGAAGCCGTCCCAGCCCTTGGCGCCGACCGTCTGGATGGCGGCAGCCTCGAGACGCGGGTGGTTACCCAACAGCTCGAGCATGTTGCGCACGCCTTGCGCCTGCAGATCATCGGCGGCCGGATCGAGCACCCGGCCCATGCGCGTGACATTGTCGACGACGATCACCGCGCCGGGCGCCGCCAGTCGCACCGCCCAGTCGACGTAGGCAGTGTTGTTCTCCTTGTCGGCGTCGATGAAGAAGAAGTCGAACTGCTCGCCGCGCTCCGCCAGCTGCGGCAGGGTGTCCAGCGCCGCTCCGACCAGCACCTCCACCTGATCCGCGACGCCGGCCCGCTCGAAGTTGGCGCGCGCGACGGCGGCGTGTTCCGGGGAGTACTCCAACGTCGTCACGCGGCCCTCGGCGCCGATACCGCGCGCGAGGTTGATGGTGCTGTAGCCCGCGAGTGTGCCGATCTCCAGCACCCGGGTTGCGCCACTGATGGTCGCCAACAGCGACAACAACTTTCCGTGCTGGGCAGACACCTCGATGGCCGGCATACCGGCCGTCACGGCCGACTGACGCGCCGCGGCGAGTACGTCATCCTCGGTGTGCAGCACCCGGTTGAACATCTCGTCGACAGCCTGCGGTTCGGGTTGCGTCATGGCCCCAGGTTAGCGCGGGAGAATCAGGTCCCCAGATTGGCCGATTCCCCGTCGGCGGGGCCCGCCGACCACTTGAATGACGGCTATGTCAAATCATTTCACGGGCCTCAGCCTCGGCCCGCCGCTGGGCGACCAGCGCCTGGACCTCTGCGATCTGTACGCGTTCCAATCGCCGGCCGACCCGGCGCGCACGGTGCTGATCCTCAACGCCAACCCCAACGCCGACACGCTGCATCCCGATGCGATCTACCGTCTCGCCATCGACAACGACGGCGACCTGCGCAACGACATCGCATTCAGCTATGTCTTCTCGGAGCCGGACTCGGGACGGCAGACCGTCGATGTCTACCTGGCAACCGGAGAGGCCGCTGAGTCACCGGAAGCGGTGGGCGACAAGATCTTCGAGGGCGTCGAGGTGGCGTTCGGCAAGGAGCCGGCGATCGCGGAGTCCGGCGACTACACGTTCTTCGCCGGCGCCCGCAGCGACGCCTTCTTCTTCGACTTCGACGGCATCAAGAACCTGTTCGACATCAGGGGTGGCCGCAACTTCACCGCCCTGCACCTCAGCGGCGAATTCCCTTGGACCGGAGTGGATTCCAACACCCAGGCCAACGTGTGCTCGATGGTCCTGGAACTGCCGACCGCGCAGCTGCTGGGCACCACGCCCGACATCCGGATCTGGGGCCGCTGCAGCGTCCGCCGCGACGGCACGCTGCTGCACGTCGACCGGGCCGGGCACCCGTCGGTCAGTAGTTTCTTCAACACCGATGACACCAAAGAGGAGTACAACGCCAGCGAGCCGGAGCACGACCGGGACCGCTGGATGCCGATGTTCGTGCACCTCCTGGGGCACACGGGTGGTTACACCGATGAGGAGGCCGTCGCCGCGGTCGACGCCGAGGGCATCCTGCCCGACATGCTGACGTTCAACCCAGCACTGCTGGCCAAGTACCCGAACGGGCGGGTGTTCACCGATGACGTCATCGATTACCGGCTGGCCTCGCTGACCAAAGGCGACTGCCCGCCGTCGGGCTTGAGCCCGCACACCGACACCCTGCAGGTCTTCCCGTATCTGGGGCCGCCGCATTAGGACGGCACTGGAAACGCACGCTCGCCGGCCGCGAGCGTGCGCGGACTACACACCGAACGCGGCGTGTCCACGTACAAACACGGACGCTCGCGGGAAAGGGGTCAGCGCACGCCCTCTTTGGCGTACACCACCCGCAGGATGTGCCCGACCTCCGGGCCCATCACCATGTCAGCGAGCTCGCAGAATGCCGCGGTGAACACCGGCCCGTGCGGCGGCACCGCGGCGGACAGGTGGTGCGCCACCTCGTGCAGGACGACCAATTCCCGCAGCGCCCAGGTGGATTGGCGTTCGGGGACGGCGATGACCGCGCCACCGGCACCGGATTCGTAGTGCGCGGCCGTCACTCCCCGGCGCGCCCGCACCGCCACCGCACCGGCGTCGGGCCACCGTGCCGCCACCGCCGGCATGGCCAACACTTGGTCGACATAGCGCCGCACCGCGTCGAGGGATCCGAACCGCGCCTCGGGCGGCAACGTCAACTGCGTCCCGAAGAACTCGACCGCCCGGTTGCCGCGTTCCCCGGCGCGGTCGAACAACGTGCGCACGAACTGCTCAGCGGCATACACCGCGGACCGTTGTACGTCGCGGGTCATCGCTCCAGAGCCGTACGCGCCCCGGACAATTCGGGACTCGGCCCCAGCCGCGCCCGGCGCCCAGCCCGGTCCCCGGCCCGCCGCGCTGCCGACGAGTAGCCCGCCGAAGCACTCGTCGCCCGCCAGCTCCCCCGCGCCTGCGACGTCTTCTTGTAGAACGACACCAGTTCAAGATCCTTGTTGCGCAACGCAAGCGCCGTCCCGGGCTGGTCGGCGCGCTCGGCCGTCGCCGCCTGCCTGGCCTCCTCCCGCGCATCGACCAGCCGCTGCCCGACCCGGGCGCCGAACGCCAGCTGGAAGTTGAGCCGGGCGGTGATCGTCGGCGTCGGCCGGTGCGCACCCGTCGAGATGTACGCGTCCGACGACTTGACCATCTGCACCACCACGCTGGCGTACAGCGCGTGGGTGGCGTCGATGTCCTCTGCGAATCCGTAGGCGTAGACGAACGTCGAGTTTGACGCGATGTCGCATTTCACGTCGTTGGCCCGGGCGATCAGCACGAACAACTGCACGAACGTCCGCAGCCCCCGGGTGCCCGCCTCGCCGATGGTGACGGTGCGCTGCACCGGCTCCTGCGCCGCGGTCCGGGTCGCCGAATGCGCCCGCGCCACCGCCAGGTCGATCGACGTCGTGGTGGCCAGGCGCTGCGCGGCCGCCATGAACGCCTCGGCCTCGTGCGCATTGTCGGTGTTCTCGGCCTGCCGCAGCAGCGCCGCGATCCGTGCCAACATCCTGTCGTCACTCATGGCGCCAACCACCTTGTCCGACAAGAACTTTCAGATTCATAACGCTTGATTTATCCCCCATGGCGGCAGTGTACGGCTACCGTCCGACAAATCCGTCCAGCGCGGTGATCAGCTGCGGAGACAGCGGCGCCTTGTTCGCGTAGTTGGCGACGTTGTCGGTGGGATCGTCACGCAGCACATGACTGACGCCCTTCAGCGGGACCACGGTCAGCGCGGTGTGCGCCAGCGCCTTGATCAGCGGCTGCTCCGCCTCACAGAACGCCTGCACGTCCGAGTCGGAGCAGGTCAGCAGCACCGGGGTGCCATTCGGGACCTCCGCCGCCAGCGCCAGCGGGTCGATGGCGTCGGCCTCCAACACCACCTTGGCGTTGCCGGGGTTGAGGATCGCGCCGAGGCCTTCGGGCAGCTTGGCCGGAGGGACCCCGGTGGCGCGCGTCGTCGCGACGGCCGCGGCCCAGTCCGCCAGCACCTGGTCGGCCTGCTCCCGGGTCTTGGCCCCGGCCTTCACGTCGGCATCGACCGACGCCCGCACCCGGTTGGTGATGACGTCCAGATACCGTCCGGCCAGCGGCTGCAGCAGCGCTAGCGACCGGATCTTGGGTGCGCCCGCGCCGGTGTCGGTGGCGAGCGCCAGCGCATGCACGGTGCCTTCGCCCAAGCCGTACACCGAGATTCGCGACGTGTCGGTGCCCTTCTGGGCGGCCAGGAACCGCACGGCCGCCTTGGCGCCGGCGGTGTAGACGGCGCTGCCCACGTCGCGCAGGTTCTGTGCGTGCGGCCCGACGCCCGTCTTGCCGGTGCCCACCTTGTCGTAGCGCAGGCTGTCGACGTTCTTGCCGGACAGGTACTCGGCGAGCTGCCGCATGTTGCCGACCTTGCCCGCGACGGCGTTGTCGCCGTTGCGGTCGGTCTGACCGCTCTCGGAGATCAGCAACACCGACGGCGCCGCGGCGGCACCGGGCACGTGCCGGTAGCTGCCGTGGATGGTCAGACCGTCGGCGACGAAGGTGACATCCTCATCGACCCAGTCGGTCCGGGCGTCCGACCCGCAGGCCGCCACCGCCAGCACCGCCAGCCAAACCACCAGGCGGACAGCCCATTTCACAGGCGCACTTCGATCCAGCTCACGACGTCGTCGAGCACCACTGCCTTCTCGGGCTCGTTGAACACCTCGTGGTACAGCTCCGGGTAGACCTTCAGCGCCACGTCGGACGAGCCGACGCACTCCACCAGCTTGCGGCTGCCGGCCACCGGGACGAGCTTGTCCTCCTCGCCGTGCACCACCAGCAGCGGTGCGGTGAGCGCGGCGGCGCGCTGCGGCATGGTCTCGCCGACCCCGATCAGCACCTTGCCCACCCCGGCGGGCACCTTGCCGTGGTAGACGAGCGGGTCGGCGTTGTAGGCCGCGACCACCTCGGGATCACGCGACACCGCGTCGAACGGCAGGCTCTGCGCGGGCAGCCCGGGCAGGATGGAGCCCAGCAGCTTGGCCGCCAGCGCCAACGGCAGGCCGACCTGGGACCGGGCGTCGACCGCGGGACCGGACAGCACCATGAGGTGATAGTCGTCGGGGTGCTCGACGCCGTACGCGAACACGATGCCGCCGCCCATGCTGTGGCCGAGTACGACGCGCTTCAGTTCGGGGTATTCGGCGGTCGCGATGCCGACCAGGTGGTGAAAGTCGCCGGTGTACTCGGAGATGTCTCGGACCAGCACGCGCTTGCCGCCCGAGCGGCCATGGCCGCGGTGGTCGAGCGCGAAGGTGATCAGACCGGCCTCACCGAACCGTTGCGCGACATGGTCGTAACGACGCGCGTGCTCACCGAAACCGTGGGATAGCACCACCACGCCCGTCGGGTCGGTCTCGGGCACCCAGACGTCGTAGACGATCTTGGTGCCGCCGATACCGTCGAAGCTACGTTCGCTGCGGGTCGTGGCCATGGAGAGACAATATCCGGGGTCCGGCCCGGGCGCGTCCGTCGCCGCCGTGACGCCCGCCGGATGTCACACCCCCTGCGTACCCTGGGTCACGTGAGTGTCCTCAGAGAAGACGCGGCAGCCGCACCGGCACTGTCCAGGGATGCGTTCCTGGCCGACGCCCAACGGCACCGGCGCGAGCTGCTGGCCCACTGTTACCGGATGACCGGTTCTCTGCACGACGCCGAGGACCTGGTGCAGGAGACCTACCTGCGGGCCTGGAAGGCCTACGACAACTTCGAGGGCAAGTCGTCGGTGCGGACGTGGCTGTACCGCATCGCCACCAACACCTGCCTGACTTCATTGGAGGGCCGTCAACGCCGGCCGTTGCCGTCCGGGCTCGGCCAGCCGGCGGCCGACCCGCAGGCCGAGATCACCGAGCGCACCGACACCGCCTGGCTCGAGCCGCTGCCCGACGTGCATGACGCACCGGGTGATCCGCAGACCATCGTCGGCTCCCGCGAGTCGGTGCGGCTGGCGTTCATCGCTGCGCTGCAACATCTTTCGCCGCGGCAACGCGCGGTCCTAGTGCTGCGCGACGTGCTGCAGTGGAAGGCCGCCGAGGTCGGCGAGGCCGTCGGCACGTCCACCGCCGCCGTCAACAGCCTGCTGCAACGGGCGCGCGCCCAGCTCGACGCCGTCGGCCCCAGCCAGGACGACGTCCTCGTCGCACCGGAGTCCGACGAAGCCAAGGACCTGCTGGCCAAGTACGTCAATGCCTTCGAGTCGTACGACATGGATGCGCTGGTCAAGCTGTTCACCGCCGATTCGGTGTGGGAGATGCCGCCGTTCGACACCTGGTACTCCGGCCCGCGGGACATCGTCGAGCTGTCCCGGTTCAAATGCCCTGCCGAGCACCCGGGCGACATGCGGTTCGTCGTCACCACCGCCAACGGGCAGTCCGCCGCGGGCATGTACATGCGCAACCCCGAGACCGGCCGGCACGAGGCGTTCCAGCTGCACGTACTGGACATCAAGGCCGACGGTATCTCGCACGTCGTCGCGTTCATGGACCCGACGCTGTTCGAGAAGTTCGGGCTCGCGCCCAGCCTCTGACCGCTACCCGAACGGTAGGGATCTCCCTTATATCTCCACGTGTCGATCGCCGATACGTTCAGTGGCACAGCCTCGTGACCCGCTGACGAAAGGGATCGATCATGAAGATCGTGTTGCTCGGTGCCGCCGTGATCACCGCAGCCACTGCCGTTTTGGCGGCGCCGGCAGCGACCGCGAGCCCCGGCTCGTTCCTGGAGGAAATCAGCATCAACGGGGCCACCCTGCCGGGCAAGACGCCCGACCAGATGGTGGCGGCCGGCCAGGGCGTCTGCAAAGACCTGCGCGGCGGCGTCACGGTTCTCGACGAGATGACAGTGGTCGAGAAGGCGTACGCCTTCAACCAGGGCGCGCTGTTCGTCAGCGCCTCGACGACGCACCTGTGCCCCGACTTCGCGGCCGGGTAGTTCAGCCCGGGCGCGGCGTCGACGTCGGCCGGGCGACGAGCGCCGCGGGACACTAGCCACCCTAGTCTGCAGGTGACTGGCGAGTAGGTTCTTAGTTACCATCTACGCAGGTCAGAGCGCCTCTATACCATCATTCTGGAACGTGTTCTTACTTTGTGGCTATGATCTTCGTCATGAAGACCAAAGGTGCTCTGCTGTGGGAAGTGAACTCCCCGTTCAAGGTCGAGGAGATCGACCTCGGTGACCCCGTTGCCGACGAAGTCCAGATTCAGATGCATGCCGCGGGCATGTGCCACTCCGACTACCACCTGACCACGGGCGCGACCCCGATGCCGCTGCCCTGTCTCGGTGGGCACGAGGGCGCGGGCGTCGTCACCAAGGTCGGCAAGAACGTCACCGGCATCGAAGAGGGCGACCACGTCATCCTCGCGTTCATCCCGGCCTGTGGCTCCTGCCCGCCGTGCATGAAGGGCTTCCGCTCGCTGTGCGACCGCGGCGCCGTCCTGCTGGGTGGCAAGTCGATCGCCGACGGCACCAACCGCATCCACACCGCCGGCGGCAAAGAGGTCGCGGCGATGAACCTGCTGGGCACCTTCGCGCCGTACATGACGGTCCACAAGGATTCCGTCGTCAAGATCGACAACGACATCCCGTTCGAGTCCGCGGCCATCATGGGTTGCGCCGTGCCGACCGGCTTCGGCTCGGCCACCAACGTGGCGCAGGTCCAGCCCGGTGAAACCGTCGCCATCGTCGGTGTCGGCGGCATCGGCATGAGCGCGCTGCAGGGTGCGGTGATCTCCGGCGCCAAGCACGTCATCGCCATCGACCCGAATCCGTGGAAGCGCGACCAGGCGATGAAGTTCGGTGCGACGCATGTCTACCCGTCGATGGCCGAGGCCATCGCGCCGATGATCGACCTGACCTGGGGCCTGATGGCCGACAAGGTCATCATCGCCGTCGGCGAGATGAAGGGCGAGTACATCGAAGAGGCCATGATCCTGACGGCCAAGACGGGCACCTGCGTCGTGACCGGCATGGGCTCGATGATGGACGCCGACGTCAAGCTGAACCTGTTCCTGTTCACCATGCTGCAGAAGACGTTGAAGGGCAACATCTTCGGTGGCGGCAGCTCGCACATCGAGACCCCGCGCCTGGCCGCGCTGTACAAGTCCGGTCTGCTGAACATCGACGACATGATCACGCGGACCTACAAGCTCGAGGACATCAACCAGGGCTACCAGGACATGTTGGACGGCAACAACATTCGCGGTGTCGTCACCTTCGACGAGTCCGACTGGTAATTGTTCTCGCGAACAGCCGAAGCTGCCCCTTTTCCGCGGAGAAGGGGCAGTTTTGTGTCCTGGTCACGATCACCGGGCGTTCCGATACGCACTGGGCGATACGCCGACGCGCTTCCGGAACGCGGTGGCGAAGTGGTTCGGCGTCGAAAAGCCAACTGATGAGGCAATTTCGGCGATACTCCTCGCGCTGGACATCAACAGCATCTTGCCACGGTCGATCCTCAAGTCCAGGAGGAACTGGTACGGCGTGGTGTGAAAGGCCCGCCGAAACGCGCCGATGAAAGCGTGCACCGGCATTCCCGCCAACTGCGCCAGTGCATCCAGATGAATCTCGGAATCCATTTCTTCGCTGAGGAAGTCGACGAGCCTGGAACGAGTCTGGGCGTCGAGGTGCCGATGCCCTGGTTTCCTCGGTGCCGTCGCGGTGTACTTCTCGCAGATCAGCAGGCGGGTGGTTTCAGCCAACGAGTGGGTGAGTAATCGCGCCATGGCGTCGTCACGGTCGGCAACGCTGTAAATTTCCTCGACCAAATGGTGAATGAGCCTGTCCCGGTACTTGATTCGGGGCAACAGTGCCGTGTCGTCGATCACCCCGCGCGGGACGGCAATCTCACAAATGCCGGCGACATCGCCTTGGACCAGCGCCGCACATTGAACGCCCGCCGGCTTCCACCAGACGTCTCCCGCCGTCGGCGGCACCTGGCCCGATGGTCCCCAGTCCAGCGCGGTCTGGATGGAATGCATGGCGCCACCGCGATATACGTACACCAGATGATGCGTGTCACTGAAGCTGCACCAATCCGTTGGCGCCGAGATGCGCTCCGTGGAGAAGGCGAACGACAGCCCGCGCGCCGCAACATCCTCGCGCTCCAACACTATTCGCGGCGTAAGCGGGCGGTCGCCGTCCCACGGCTTCATCCCCATCGGAAACCCCACTGGCACATCAGTTTCGATCACACGGTCGGCGGAATGCTAGGCCTTCCGAGAGAAACCGTGGCCGGTTTTGCAAACCTACCTTCTAGTAACTTCGCCCGGCTTGAATATTTGAAAAGCCCCACAGAATGTGAATGCACATCTGCGGTTCAGTCCGTACTTTTCGGGCCGGTCAGTGACAGCTGACCTCCTCGACTGAACCAAAGGAAACCGAGTTGAGTCTCGCTCTACGTCCGTATATGAACGCCGGCGTCGCGCTCGTCGGCGCCGGCGTCATTGCCCTCTCCCCCGTCACGGCTTCCCCAGCGGCCGTTCATGTTCCGGCCCTGCCCTCTGCCGCAACGGTCGAACTCACGGCATTCACCAACCCGCTGGAGACCTGGGCGTCGGTTGGGCAGGCGACTGTGGGCAATCTGCTGGACATCGGTCATTACCTCGTGGCACACCCTGCGCCGATCCTCCAGCAACTCATCGCAAACCGCATGACGGACGCCAACACGTTGGGCACTATTCTTCAGACCGTCGCGACAGGGCTTCAGGGATGGCTCAGCCCCTGGAGCCCGGATGGTATCGCCCACTACGCGCGTGTTGCGACCGATCAAGCCCGCGCAGGCGACCTTCGAGGAGCGACCGACAGCTTGTACAACGGGATCGTCAATGGGTTCAAGTTCAAAGTAGGGCTGCCGTTGCTGGGCACGCTCGCCATCTGGCAGAGCGTGGCAAAGGACGTGTACACCATCGCCACCGAACTGCCGTACGCTCTCGCCATCGGGCCGTTCCAGTACTCTTTCACCGCCATCAAGACATTCCAGATGGCAGTTGGTGACACCCTGCAAGGGTTCGGCGACGCGCTCAAGGCGCGCGATCTCGTCACCGCGGCGAGCTTTCTCATCAATGCACCGGCAGTGATAACCGGCGCAGTCCTGAACGGCTATTCCTATTTCGACACCGCTGGGGTCCTGGGCGAGGACGGCGTGATCAATCAACTGATCAGATATACGCGCGAAAGGGTCGCACAGGCTCTCAAGCCCAAACCAACTGCAGCCGTGGCACCTCGATCAGATGTTGACTCGGCAATTTCAGACTCGACTGCCGCATCGGCGATCACTCCGTCCACCAATCCTGCAACCGCATCGTCAGGGACGGCGGTCCCGACGAAGCCCGGTTCAGCTCCCGCGCCGGCGAATTCGACGAAGAGCGAATCGACGTCAACAGCAATTGACACGACCGCAGCCGCATCGACAACAACCAGCCAGGAAGCTGCGGTTCCAGTCGCCAAGCCCGTCGCCGGCCCCACACCGACCCAAGCAGTCAAGGACGTCGAAAAAGCTGCGGCGAAGGCGATCTCGACTGCCGGTAAGCAGATCACATCTGCCACCAACAAGTTCGGCGAGGATCTGAAGAAGACTTTCACGAAGCCCCGCAAGCCCGCCAAGACGGATGCATCGACCAAGCCGACAAAGCCCGACTCAGACAGCAGTGGCGCGAACAAGGGCCAGAAGGCCAGTTCGGGGGCAGCCAAGTAGAGATCGCACCCGCGAACGCCCCCAATTCGGTTCGAGATTGGGGGTTTTCGCACGATGAACCATCCCGCGTTTGATGCGCACCTCCTTCCTTGGGAAGGTGCATGTCATGCCGAGCAAGTACGACCCGGAGAC
>NZ_JBJIAL010000032.1:0-64685 GCF_045310895.1 Mycobacterium sp. SMC-18 | reverse complement strand
TCATTTTCGAGAGACCTCGACCTCTATCCCGGCAACGACGCGCCAACCACCTCTACACCCTCATCTGTGAAGAGCCCTTAAAAAGATTGCCGCAACATTTCGATCTCGCCCCAATCATCGAACGCTATGTGAACGCTGCAGGGCAGTTTGCGAGCTGGTTCTGGGAGGAAATCAATAGGCGCAGCACGGAACTCATCGATGAACTAACAACGAAGGGTTCCGAACTCATGGCGTGGTACAAGGAGAACGTGGGCCCACCTGAATGGTTAACGCAACCAGCGGGATCACCGCCCCCGGATTGGAACGGAAGGAAATGGAAGTTGGGACTGCGCCGAGACCGATATGAGCTCGGCACACGTGGCTTCAGAGTGTGGACAGTCGACAGCCACGGTGTCGTGATCCTTCAGAAGGACGACGACTGGACACCGCTGCGGCTGCGGTACTACTAGCAGCTTGATGGGGAGACAGGGTTATTGGCGGAATGGGCCTCGGCAGTATCTCCAGTCCTCCAGTCGTAGACGCTCGGGCGTTGATAGATGTTCTGGGGCGCTCCCGGAGGTGGGTAGAACAGATCAGGATCCTTGTCAGGAGTGATCACCGGACCGACCCGGTCGGGCGCATCTTTCGGCACGGAGTGCGGGCTGATCCTCGTTCGCGCGGCGAATTGGAAGTTGACGTGAACTTCGCCCAAATGCTGCCCAGCCTTGTAGTACCTTCGCCATTCCAGGCTTTCGTACAACTCGTGTGCTGTCAGCTCCGAGACTGATTCAGGGGCCCTGTCATTGTGCCGTAAGCGATCGAAGTTGGACACAAGGTACTCGTGGAACTGTGCGTAGGCAGGGGCGACGTACTCGCCCGCCTGTCGAATCTCTTGAAGCTCCATGTATAGCGTCGATTCGCCAAGCAACTGCACATCGTAGGACAGTGGAGCCACCTTTCCGATGGCTGTTTCCGCCGCCGCCATATGCTCGCGAAATACCTTCTCGGCGCGATCGCATTCTGAATGCTTGAGGCACGCTCCCGCGGCCTCGTTGTAATTGTGGTGGATTTCTCTCGACACACGGATTGCCTCTGAGCAGATCCGCAACAGGTTGTCGCGATGCCACTTCTCGCGCTCGCGCTCGCTATCGATCTGCCACTTTTCGCGTTCGCGTGTGTCCGCAGATGCGATTGCCGCGAGGTTGGTGCGGTTGCTCTTGACAACGCCGGCGAACGCTGCGGCGGCGACGATCAGCGACCCAATCAGGCCAACCAGTGGCGGCACATACGGCTGCCACCATTCGTTCTGGTCCACAACTTGGACGAGCAGTGGCCCGTTTGCAAATAGTACGGGGGCCTGCATCATGTGACGCATCATGCCACCGCCGTCCGACACGGCCCAAGGTCGGTTCGCCAAGTTCGTAAATTTCCGCCAATTGCCGGTGCCAAGACACCCGCCGCAGGTTGCTCTCGTTCCGCCCCGAACTCGCGCCGCTGGCTATCCGAGGTTACCTCCGCTCGATGTCTACCTCGCCCACGTTTGAAGTTGTCGCCGAACCGATATCGGTGCTTATCGCGATGTCGGCCCGCCTGCTGGCCGCCTTGTCGCCTTCCGCTGACGCTACGTCGTGATCGTTGCGGTCCGTCATTCGTCCCAGTGAGCGTCGACCTTTCGGCTCGGCTGCACCCGTGGCGGCTCGCCCGGCATCTTCGGATAGTCAGGGGGAAAGGGCATTTCGGTGGGGTTTGAGTCCCACATGTCGAGCAGTTGATCGAGCGAGTGTTGCTTGCCGTCCATGTCGGCCCATGGGTCACCGTTCTCGGCCAGGTATCCAGGAACTGTAGAGACGTTGAACTCCCGTGGCTCCGTGATGCTTTCGAGGTTAGACCACGTAACGGGCGTTGAGACGGGAGCCCCCTGATGCGCCCGGGGTGACCATGCTGCGGCGATCGTTCTGTCGCGGCAGTTTTGGTTGTAGTCGACGAAGATTCGGTCCCCGCGTAGTTCCTTCCACCACTCTGTCGTCACGCTCTTGTCGTGTCGTTCCAGCTCTCGGCCGAAGGCGATCGCCGCGTGGCGTACGTCGATGAAGTCCCAGTCCGGCTTGATCCGCACGAATACGTGTACTCCACGGCCGCCGGAGGTCTTGCAGTAGCCGGCTATCCCTAGCTCGTTCAGCAAGTCTCGAGCCAAAAGCGCCACTCTTGCAACGTCGCGAAATGTGTTGCCAGGTTGAGGATCTAGGTCGATTCGCAACTCATCTGGTTTGTCGACAGAAGTTGGATCGTCCGTTCGCCGGACCGGCCACGGATGGAAAGTGATCGTTCCCATCTGGACGCACCAGGCCAAGACTGCGGGTTCGGTCGGACAGACTTCCGTCGCGCGTCTCCCGGAAGGAAACGAAATGTCGACACCATCGGCGTAGTCCGGCGCCGCGCGGATCATGCGCTTTTGGTAGAACCCACCGTCATCTGCGCCTCTACCCAACTTCATCCCCGGCTGCACGCCGTTGGGCCAGCGTTCGAGAGTCGTGGGACGTTGTAGCAATACGCGGAGAAGTGGTTCGTGGACCGCTACCGTGTACTGAACGAGGTCGAGCTTGGTTATCGCTGGAGTGATGTCGGTGGCGGGAAAGACAACGCGACTTGCGCTGGAGACACGCAAGGTTCGTGTTGGTGCGTTTGAAGATTCGATCTCGATCTCAACGTCGTCCCGTTTGGCCATCTTCGCAGTCCTCGCCTCGTCGACCGGGTGCAAGGGCGCGAGTCCGGCCCGCCCCCGAGTCCAGTCTTCCAGTTCGATGAGCGATCCTGCGGTTCTACGAACCAGGCGACGTGAGCATGGCGGAACTATCCCGAATGGCTGGGGCGCGCCTTCGCGGCATGCCCCGCGAAGAACGTTGCAGCATCGGCAAATGGACTCGGAGGCCGCCGCGGGGGTGGCTGCAGTACACGGAGGGTATCGAATGAACACCAACCGCACAGGCTTGAACTACCCGGAGAACCGAACTATCCCAAGATGCCGGGTGAACCGAAGCGGGTGCAGCCGAGCAAGGACCGGGACCTCAAGGGGTCCTAGGGCGCGGTGGTCACGGGGAACACGTGTGGGCCGCGCCTTGCGGGCTCGGCAGCGCCTGGAGATCGTCGGTGCCGCAGCCGAGCGCCGTCCCCGAGATCAGCAGCGCCAGCAGAGCGAGGTACCGCACCGGCTTTCCGCGCCACAAACCGGTATTCACCTGGTGTCCCGATGAGTCGCTGACGCCAACTGAAATATTTTGCTGTCGTCGCACGATGACACCTCCTCAGTGTGAATATCGCCTAGTAACTGGCAACCTACCGGTGCGTGCCGTTTAGTTGCCAGAAATCGCCGAACAAGTTCGCTGAAATCGTACGTCGACGCATATTGACGATCGTGGCGGCCCCGGGCGATTCCACTGGGTAGATTGCTGCCCATGACTGGAAGCTGGGGCACCGTGTTGACCGGGCTGGTTCCGCTCGGACTGGTGGTGGCACTGTCGCCCATCACCGTCATCCCGGCGGTGTTGGTCCTGCAGGCGCCGCGTCCCCGGCCGACAGGGCTGGCGTTCCTCGCCGGCTGGGCCGTCGGCCTGGCGGTGGTGACGGCCGTGTGCGTGCAGGCCTCGCATCTGCTCAGCGGCGCGCACCACGGCCACAAGTCGCCGCCCGAGTGGGCTTCGTGGCTGCGGGTGGTGCTGGGTGCCGCGCTCATCATCTTCGGCATTTATCGCTGGTTCACCCGGCACGACAGCACGGATTCACCGGGCTGGATGAAGAAGATCGCGACCGTCACCCCGGCCCGCGCGGCGGCGATGGGTGTGGCGCTGGTCGTGGTGCGCCCCGACGTCGTATTGATCTGTGTGCCAGCCGGATTGGCGATCGGCACCGCCGGGCTCGGCATCGAGGGTGACTGGCTGGCCGCGGCCTTCTTCGTGATCGTCGCCGCGTCGACGGTGGCGATCCCGACACTGGCCTACGCCATCGCCGGTGCCCGACTCGATGACACGATGCGGCGGCTCAAAGACTGGATGGAGAAGAACAACGCCGCGCTGATGGCGGCGATCATGGTCGTCATCGGGGCCATGGTGCTCCACAACGGCGCGCGTGCGCTCGGGTGGCTCTAGGAAGCGCGCGGGTCGACCGGCAATGGGCCGAAGAAACCCGTGCGTGCTGTCGAGCGGATGCTCAGGTCAGGACGCGGAGCATCCGTCGACAGTGTCAAGAAAGAGTTGTGGGCTGGTGCGAAATGCTCCACACCAGCCCACTGAGCTTTACGGGCTTAGTTAGACCGCGGTGACTCCGGTTGCGGCCGGGCCCTTGCTGCCCTGACCGACCTCGAACTCGACCCGCTGGCCCTCGTCGAGGGTACGGAAACCGTTGCTACGGATCTCCGAGTAGTGGACGAACAGATCCTTGGAGCCGTCGTCGGGAGTGATGAAGCCGAAGCCCTTCTCACTGTTGAACCATTTCACAGTTCCCTGTGGCATATACCAACTTCTCTCATGTAGAGCAGGACGTTAGGAAGAAAACGTCCGCGGGCATCGTAGCTCAGTTCGATATCCCTCCGCACCCTGAACTGCACATATCGCTGTTCCAGGTGTGAACCGGTGCGCCGCCGGGTATAGGGGCCGCAGGAGTGCGCCGGCCTCCGCTTCATGCCGGCCCCGGTACGGAAGTGACGGACATGCGACTGGTTGCAGCCGTGCTCGTCGTCGTTTCCGTCGTCATGGCGGGGGCCTGCGCGCCCGCACAACGCGTTGACCTGGGCCAGGACGCGGGATACCTGATCGCGGCGATCTCCGGCGAGCCCGACCAACTCGACCCGCAGAAGACCAGCGCGTACTTCTCGTTCGAGGTCCTCGAGAACGTCTTCGACACCCTCGTGGAGCCGGACGCCAACCTGACCATGCGGCCCGCCCTCGCGCAGTCGTGGGACGTCTCGCCTGATCAACGCGCCTGGACGTTCCACCTGCGGCCCGGGGTGACGTTCCACGACGGCAGCCCGCTCACCGCCGCCGACGTCGTCTACTCCTACCGCCGGATCATCGACGGCAAGCTCGCCAACGCCGACAAGCTCAGTGCCGTCACCGACGTCACCGCGGCCGACGACCACACGGTCCGGATCACGGTGTCCCACCCGACCCCCAATCTGCTGACCAACCTCGGCGGGTTCAAGGGTGTGGCGATCGTGCAGCGCCGCAACGTCGAGGACGGGCAGATCGCCGGCCACCCGATCGGCACCGGGCCGTTCGCCTTCGTCAGCCAGCGCGGCGGTGATGCAATCACGCTGCGCGCAAATCCGCATTACTGGGCCGGCGCCCCGCGCATTCCGGGCGTGACGTTCCGCTTCATCAGCGAGCCGTCGACGGCGCTGTCGGCGCTGCAGGCCGGTGAGATCGACTGGACCGACGCGGTGCCACCGCAGCGGGTCGCCCAGTTGCGCGGCGATGATTCGATCCACCTCGCGGTGACGCCGAGCAACGATTACTGGTACCTGGCCCTCAACGAAGCCCGGCCGGCGTGGCAGGACGTCCGGGTGCGGCAGGCCATCGCCTACGCGATCGACCGGGCGTCGATCGTGCAGGCCACCAGTTACGGTGCGGCGCAGGCCAATCAGCTCGCGATCCCGCAGGGCAATCCGTGGTACACGCCCTACGACAAGTACCGCTACGACATCGACCACGCCAAATCGCTGCTGCGGCAGGCCGGCTCGGCGCCGACCGCCATGGACCTGTTGGTCACCAGCGAGTACCCGCAGACGGTGACCGCCGCCCAGGTGATCGCCGACAACCTCGCGCCGCTGGGCATCCGGGTCACCATCCGCACCGTCGACTTCGGGACGTGGCTCGACGAACAGCACAGCGGTCACTTCGACATGCTGATGATGGGCTGGCTCGGCAATATCGACCCCGACGACTTCTACTACGCGCAGCATCACACCGGCGGTGCGAGCAATGCCCAGAAATTCTCGGACCCGCGCGTCGACGCGCTGCTGGACGCCGGTCGTACCGAGACCAATCCGCAAGCGCGGCACCAGGATTACGCGCGGGCGGCGACGCTCATCGCGGACCAGGTGAGCTACCTCTACCTGTACAACCCCGCGGTGGTCCAGGCCTGGTCACCGCGGCTCACCGGCTATGAGGCCAGGCGCGACAAGGCAATTCGGTTCCGGGACGCGGTACTCGGCGGTGACCGGCCATGACCATCCTGCGGTTCCTGGCCCGTCGGCTCGCCTACTCACTGGTGGTCTTGGTGGGCGTCCTCATCGTGGTGTGCGCCCTGGCTCATCTGGTTCCCGGTGACCCGGTGCGCATCGCCCTGGGGACGCGGTACACACCCGAGGCGTACGACGCCCTCCGTCACGCGAGCGGTCTGGATCGGCCACTGCCTGCCCAGTTCCTCAGCTACCTCGGCCATGCCGCGACGGGCAATCTCGGCGTCAGCTTCCGCAGCGGCGACCCGGTGGCCCAGGTGCTGGCCGAGCGGTTGCCCGCCACCGTCTCGCTGGCCGTGGTCGGCATCGTCCTGGCTCTGGCGATCGCGCTGCCCGCCGGCATCTACGCGGCGTCGCACGAGGGCCGGCTCAGCGACGTGATCGTCCGGGTCACAAGCCAATTCGGGGTGTCCGTGCCGGACTTCTGGCTGGGCATCCTGCTCATCTCGCTGTTCTCCACGACACTGGGCTGGCTGCCGACATCGGGCTACCGGCCGCTGTTCGACGATCCGACGGGCTGGTTGCGCCACGTGATCCTGCCGGGCCTGACCGTGGGTCTGGTGGCCGCGGCGATCATGACGCGTTACGTCCGCTCCGCGGTGCTGGAGGTGTCCGCGATGGGCTACGTCCGCACCGCGCGCTCGAAAGGCCTGCCCCCGCGGGTGGTCACGTTGCGGCACGTCGTGCGCAACGCTCTGGTTCCCATCCTCACCATCACCGGTATCCAGCTGGCGACGATCCTCGGCGGTGTCATCGTGGTCGAGGTGGTGTTCGCGTGGCCGGGCCTGGGCCGGCTGGTCTACCTGTCGGTGGCCGCGCGCGACTATCCCGTGATCCAGGGCGCGGTGCTGCTCATCGCGGTCCTGTTCCTGGCCGTCAACCTGGTGGTGGATGTGCTGTACGCAGTTGTCGATCCGCGGATTCGGCTGTCATGAGGCTGCCCACGAATCCCGTCACGGTGGTCAGCGCCGCCGTCGTGGCCGCGGCCGTGGTCGTCGCCGTGGGTGCCGGCAGGCTGGCGCCGTACGGCATCAACGATGTCGACGTGCCGCAGGCGCTGCGGCCGCCGAGCGGTGCGCACTGGTTCGGCACCGACGAACTGGGCCGCGACGTGTTGTCCCGCGTGTTGACGGGCCTGCAGGCGTCGATGACGGTGGCGGTGGTCAGCGTGGCGTGTGCGGCGGTGGTCGGCACAGCGCTGGGCGTCATGGCCGGGTACCGCGGCGGCTGGCTGGACACCGTGGTGATGCGGGTCGTCGACGTGATGTTCGCGTTCCCGGTGCTGTTGTTGGCCATGGCGATCGTCGCGGTGCTGGGGCCCGGCTTGGGCACGACGATCGCCGCGATCGGCATCGTCTACGTGCCGATCTTCGCGCGGGTGGCACGGGCCAGCACCCTGGCGGTGCGGGAGGAGCCGTACGTGGCGGTGTCGCGCACGATGGGGACCGGGACGTCCTACATCCTGCGCCGGCACGTCCTGCCCAACATCACCGGTCCGCTCATCGTCCAGACCTCGCTGTCACTGGCGTTCGCCATCCTGTCCGAGGCCGCGCTGTCCTTCCTCGGGCTGGGCATCCAGCCGCCGCAGCCGTCACTGGGCCGAATGATCTTCGATTCGCAGGGCTTCGTCACCCTGGCCTGGTGGATGGCGGTGTTCCCCGGCGCGGCGATCGTCGTCATCGTGCTGGCGTGCAACCTGCTCGGTGACGGCCTGCGTGACGTCCTGGATCCCAAGCAGCGCACCATGATCGAGGCGCGGCGGCGATCATGAGCGTGCTGTCGGTCGACAATCTGGCCGTCCGGATCGGGCGCCGCGACATCGTGCGCGGCGTCTCACTGGCGGTCGAGCCCGAGCAGACGCTCGGCATCGTCGGCGAGTCCGGTTCGGGCAAGTCGACGACGGTGCTGGCCGCGACCGGGCTGCTCGACGCGCCCGGCGCGCTCGTGACCGGCTCGAGTGTCCTTGCCGGGCAACAGGAACTCGTCGGCGCCCCGGCGCGGACGTTGCGGCGCGTGCACGGCGGCCGGATCGGGTTCGTCTTCCAGGATCCCGGAACCTCGCTGAACCCGCTGCTGACCATCGAACGGCAGATCACCGAATCTCTTGAAACACACAAACAGGTGACCCGCCGGCACGCCGCGGTGCGCGCTCTGGAACTGCTGGAGGCCGTGGGCCTGCCCGACCCGCAACGGCGGCTGCGCAGCTATCCGCATCAGCTCTCGGGCGGCCAGCGCCAGCGGGTGATGATCGCGATCGCCCTGGCCTGCGACCCCGAACTGCTGATCGCCGACGAGCCGACGACGGCCCTCGACGTCACGACACAGGCCCAGATCATCGAGCTGGTGCGGGAACTGCAGCGCGGGTTCGGTACCGCCGTGGTGTGGATCAGTCACGACCTCGGGGTGATCGGCGAGGTCGCCGACACCGTCACCGTGCTGCGCGGCGGTGCGGCCGTCGAACAGGCACCGGTCGACGCGATATTCGATGCGCCGCAGCAGGCCTACACCCGCGAATTGCTCGATGCCAGGCCGGTTTTGGGGAACCCTGCCCGAGACGTCCCGGACACCCCGACACTGCTGGACGTCTCCGATCTGGACGTCAGGTTTCCCGTGAGCACGCCGACGGGCCGGATGGTGGTCCACGCGGTCAAGGACGTGTCGTTCCGCATCCGCCGGGGGACGACGCTCGGGCTGGTGGGGGAGTCGGGTTCGGGGAAGTCGACCGTGGCGGCCGCGCTGACCGGTCTCGTCGCGCCCGACGGCGGTCGCGCACTCCTCGACGGCACCGACGTGCTGACGGTCAAGCGCCGTGACCGCAAGGCGGTACGCCGCCGGATCGCTCTGGTCTTCCAGGATTCGTTCTCGTCGCTCAATCCGCGTATCCCGGTGGGTCTTTCGATCGCCGAGCCCTTGGCGGGTGCGGCCAGGGACCGGCGGGCGCAGGTGCGTGAGCTGTTGGACTCCGTCGAGCTCCCGGCGGACTACGCGGCACGGTATCCGCACGAACTGTCGGGCGGCGAGCGGCAGCGCGTCAACATCGCCCGGGCGCTGGCCGTGGCGCCCGAGCTGTTGATCCTCGACGAAGCCACCGCGTCACTCGATGTCTCGGTGCAGGCCAAGGTGCTGGACCTGCTGACCCGGCTGCAGCAGGACCGTGGCCTGACCTACCTGTTCATCGGCCACGACCTGGCCGTGATCGAGCGGATGAGCCACGACGTCCTGGTGCTGCGCGGCGGCGAATCGGTGGAATACCGCTCTGCCGCCGAGTTGTTCGCGCATCCGGAACACGAGTACACGCGCGCGTTGCTCGCAGCGGTGCCTCCGGCGCGTCCGGGGCGTGCAACGATGACCTGATGCGCGCGGTGATCTTCGAGCAGTTCGGTGGCCCCGTGGACGTCAGGTCGGTGGCCGACCCGACGCCGTCGCCCGCCGGCGTCGTGGTGCAGGTGCACGCAACCGGGTTGTGCCGCAGCGACTGGCACGCCTGGGCCGGGCACGACGACGGCGTCGCCCTCCCGCATGTGCCCGGACATGAACTGGTCGGAGAAGTGGTCGCGGTCGGCACCGACGTCCGGCGCTGGCGGGTCGGTGACCGCGTCACCACACCGTTCGTGTGCGGGTGCGGCACCTGCGAATGGTGTGCCGGCGGCCAGGCGCAGGTGTGCCCGGACCAGACCCAGCCGGGTTTCACCCACTGGGGCTCGTTCGGTGAGTACGTGGCGCTGCACGCGGCGGACACGAATCTGGTTGCGGTGTCAGAAGATATCGACGACGCCGCGGCGGCCGCGCTGGGTTGCCGCTTCGCCACCGCCTACCGCGCGCTGCGGGCCCGTGCCGACGTCAAGCCCGGCGAGTGGGTCACGGTGATCGGTGTCGGGGGTGTGGGCCTCAGCGCTGTCCAGGTGGCGGCCGCGGCCGGTGCCAACGTCATCGCCGTCGACCGCACCCCGGCGGCACTGGAACTCGCGCGCAGCCTCGGTGCCGCCGAGACCGTCCTCGCCAACGGCGCCGAGGTGGCGCCAGCGGTGCACGAGATCACCGGCGGCGGTAGCCATGTCGCGGTCGACGCGGTGGGCACCGCGGGGACGTGCGCCGATGCGATCCACAGCCTGCGCCGGCAGGGACGCCACGTGCAGGTGGGCCTGCTACCCAACGTCGATGGGCATCCGCAGGTGCCCATGGATCGTGTAATCGCCTGGGAATTGGATGTTTTGGGCTCGCACGGCATGGCAAGCGCGGACTACCCCGAGATGCTCGACCAGGTCGCGGCGGGCAAGCTGCGCCCGCAGGCGTTGGTCGAGCGGGTGGTGGGGCTCGCCGAAGGCGCGCGCCTGCTGCCGGAGTTCGGCGCCGCCAGCCCCGTGGGAGTCACGCTGATCGACCCCCGGCTGGCGTGACGGTCAGGGGACCGGCACACCTTCGCGCAGGAAGTACACGCCCGCGATGGTGCCATCGGGGTGGATCTTCACCCGGAACTGGCCGGGCATGCGGTCCATCTGCAGCGGGACGTTCACCACGGTGAGGTCGCCGCGTGCTGTGTCCTCGGGGCCGCCATGTGACTGGTACGCGCCGAACGTGCGCTGGTAGCCGTCCCACACCTGCTGTAATGCCTTGGGGGACAACCGTTTCTGCAGCTCCGGATCGAACCGCGCGGTGACGGCGGCGTAGTTGCCCGCGGCGATGTCGTCGATGGCCGTCATCGCCACCTGGTCGGGCGCGTCGGCCGCTGCCGCGACCGGTGCCCCGCCGAGGGCGACGCCGATCCCGAGCGCCGCGATCGCGGCTGCCACTGTGTTCCGACGCTGATGCTTGGACTGTTCTCCCCGCCACATGAGGGCCAGCCTATGCGCTCGTGCCCCATTTGCCATTGACGAGACCCCGGGTACCGCCTAGTTTTGACTACATACGTTGTCAACGGTGACAAGGAGTACGCGCGATGTCCCTGCCGATCCCGGCACGTCATCCCGACCGGCCGCAACCGGTACCTGCGGCGATCGGTTCGTTCGCCACCATGCTGGCCATCGGGAAGCCCGACGCCACGCAGTGGCAGCGGCTGGGCGAGCGCCTCAATGTCGGCGACGAACCCATGGATGCCCTGGTCGCCTGGATGTCGGAGCAGGGCACGAAGCAGCTGCGGCCGCTGTTCGACCGCGCGCTCACCGACGGCATCGCCACCGTTCCGGAGGCGCCGGAGCCGCTGCGCCGGTTCTTCGAAGAGGTCGAGGCGACCCCGGACTGGGTCGACCCTGAAGCGCTGCGGATCGGACAGCGCACGTTGCGCCGGGGCGGTGCCGACGGCATGTACATCGCCCGGGACGTCGCGCTGCTGGGCGGCTACCAGTTCTCCGGTTTCAACCAGACCCTGCTGCGCACCGGCGCCCTGGAAAAGGGCTCCAACCAGCGGTTCGCCGAAACCATGCAGTGGGCGCTCGACGTGATCGACGCCGGCGGGCTGGAGAAGTTCGGTTCCGGATACCGGTCCACCGTCCGCGTCCGCTTCGTACACGCCATGGTGCGACGGCATGTGCAGGCGATGCCGGACTGGCGTGCCGAGCAGTGGGGCCTGCCGGTCAATCAGACCGACATGGCGGCCACGCTGGTGGGCGCCCTGATCGCGCCGGTTCTCGGTGGCCTGGCCATGGGCATCGTGGCCACACCCGCCGAGTTGAGCGCCATCGCGCACCTCACGCGCTACGTCGGCTGGTTGATGGGCGTGCAGGACGAGTGGCTGCCACGGTCCTTCCGGGACAGCGTCCGCATCCTCTATCACACGTCCACCGCACTGGCGGTCTCCGACGAGACCACCAAACAGCTGTCGGTACCGATGGCGCGTGACCCGCTGAGCTGGCATTACCGCGGTGCGACGGGCCTCCGCCGGCGGCTGGCGTGGGCGCAGCACCTGTCGGTGACGACGGCCTTCCTGGGCCCGCGGGTGATGCGCACGCTGGGGCTGCCGTCCTACATGCCGCCGTGGTACCCGGTGCTCCGTATCCCCGTCAACGGCGTGCGCAGCATCGCGGCGCTGGTGCTGCCGGGCGGTTCGGACCGCGCGGCAGACCGCGGGCTACGCGAGCAGAAAGCCCTGCTGCGCACCATGATCGGCGGGGATGAGGCGACCATCGGGGCGTCGGCGTCCCACCTGCGCGGGGTGGCGTGAGTACGGCGGCCTGAGTACTACGGCAGTGGCGCGACGGGAGCGACGCAGGCCGGCTCCACGGGCGCCGGGTCGCGCCACGCGTGGCTGCCGGACATCAATGCGACGGTGAACGCCTCCAGGAGTCCGACCACGACGACGGGCCACATGGCTCCGGCCAGCACGCTCGTGAGGAGCTGGTGGTCGGGTCGCTCGTCGTTGCTGAATCGGCGGCCGAGGAGATACGTCGCCAGGGTCACCACAGCCCATATCGCTGTGTACGCCTCCACGTAGAGGTGGACCACTGGGCTACTCCCTTTGACCGGGTAACCGCCGCGTGAACAGCTGTGACCGAAGGCTCATTTGCAGGTGAATGTGTCGCCAATCTAACTCGCGATGGTGTCCCCGCCAAGGGCCTCGTCAGTCGGCAAAACCGCATTTCGGCACGTCAGGGGGCCGTGGCAAATAGCCTTCACGCGCGGTACCCGCTTAGTGCCGGTATCCAGCTACTTTGACGGACTAGTAGATTTTTTTGCCAGAAAGTTACGTGTCAGGACGTCAGCACGGCCTTGGCGGTGTGCTGCTGGCCCGCGCGGTCGATCCAGAACAGCTCGACGACGTCGCCGGGGTAGTGCCGGTCCAGCACGCTGGTGAGCGCACTCGCCGAGCTCACCGTGACGGCGTCGATGCTCACCAGCACGTCACCCGGGACCATCCCGGCGATTTGCGCGGGGCCGCCGCTGATCACGTCGCGGATGAGCACACCGGGCAGCTGCGAGTGCTCGTCGGTGCCGCCGACGCCGACGCCGAGCAGCGTGGGCTGCCCGATGTGGATGTTGTTCGACGCCGCGCCGGCCCGGATCTGCGCGGCCGTCGCCAGCGCCTCGTTGATCGGGATCGCGAAGCCCTCGCCGCCCGGGCCCATGTGGAAGTTCAGCGTCGCCGCGACCGTCATCCCGACCACCCGGCCGTCGGCCGAGACCAGCGGGCCACCTGAATCGCCGGCGCGGACCGGGGCCGCGAACTGGATCAGGCCCGTCACCTGCTCGGAACTGCCCGTCAACTCGTCCTTGGCGGTGATGGTGCGGTTCAGCCCGATGACGTGACCGGCCTCGTGGGTCAGTGAGTTGCCGCTGCCGTCGGCGTTGCCCAGTGCGACGACCTCGTCGCCGACGGCCACCGCCGACGAGTCGCCCAGCGGGGCGACCGGCAGGTCGGCCGCGCCGCGCAGCTGCAGCACCGCGATGTCGCGGTGCCGGTCGTAGCCGACCAGGTCGGCGCGGTATGGCCGCCCACCGATGGTTGCGGTCACCTTGTCGGCGCCCTGTACGACGTGGAAGTTGGTCAGCAGCGCGCCGCCCGAGTCCAGGACGAAGCCGGTACCGGCACCGATGGCGTGCTGGTAGTTGATGACGGTGTCGACGCGCGCGGTCGCGGGTTCGACGACGGCTGCGGCCGCGGACGGGTCAGCGTGGGTGACGGGGGCGAGGCTGATGGTGGCCACGGCAACGGCCGCCGCGGTGGCCGCGGTGCCGAGCCGACGGCAGAAGCGGAACCCGCCCATGTGCTGTCCTCCGGACTGCGAGGTGATGGCCCTGCGAATGGCCCTTAGGCTCCGCGCCCGAACAAGCCGGAGCCTTTGCCGGAGCGGCGGTTGCGCAGCTTACCGGCGGGGGCGTCGTCAGTGGCCGTTTCTTCCGCCTCGTCCTCGTTGGTGTCGGCGGTCTCTTCGCCGGACGTCTTGGCCGCTTCATCGGATTCTGCGGCGTCGGCGTTACCAGCGTCGTCGGCTTCGGTGGTCTCGGCCGCGTCGTCGTCGGCCTTGTCCGTGGCCTCTTCTTCGGCCTCGGCTTCGGTGTCAGTCTCGCTCTCATCGCCGGCTTCCGCGACTTCAGCGGCGACGGCCGGGGCCTCATCGGCGCCCTTGTCGGCCTTGCGGCGGCCGCGGCGCTTGCCGTCGTTGACCTTCAGCGGCGCCGGCGGCGGAGGCGGCAACTCGGCGACGAAGGCCAGGTAGAACGCCAGGGCGGCGAGCAGAGCCAGGCCGGCCGCGCCGCCGTAGATGCCGAACAACCAGGTGCCGGCCTGATCCAGGGTCAACCAGATCTCACTGATCGCGGCGCCGATGATCAGGACGCCCGCGACGATGTGCAGGACGATCGACCAGGTCCGCAAGGTCAGCGCCAGCTGCGGGGTGCCGTACTCCGGCAGGGCGGTGCGCTGGCGGGTGAACAGGACCGGCAGCGCCGACAACGCGACGATCAGACCGCAGACGATGCGCATCGCGGTGCCGAGGGTGTGCGACCAGTCGCCGGTCAGCTCGTTCCACCGGGGCAGCGCGAAGAAGAAGTACAGCAGCCCGGCGAGGATGAGGAACGACGCGTGCCAAATGATCGCTACCGGCCGCCGCATACTGCTCCTCGAGGGTTTTTCGCTCTGATAGTGGGCCGGGGTGCGACCGGCTGATCAGCTGGTCGCACCCCGGACCGAGTGCGGAGGATAGGGGATTTGAACCCCTGAGGGCTGTTAACCCAACCCGCGTTCCAGGCGAGCGCCATAGGCCACTAGGCGAATCCTCCGTCGACAAGGGTACCCGACCCGGATCCGACGCCCTACTCGTGTGCCACTGGGTGGGTACTACACTCGTGGCCGGACCCCGCGCGGCGTCCATCCTGTGAACTCCCCCAGGGCCGGAAGGCAGCAAGGGTCAACGGGCTCTGGCGGGTGCGCGGGGTCCCCTATGTTTTCGCGATCTGATGCGAGAGGCGCGCCGTGTCGTTTCTGTCCCTCGGCCGTGACGAATTGCAGGCCCAGCACGATCTGCAACAGCGCAATTACGCCGAACTGCAGGCCCGCAACCTGGCCCTCGACCTGACTCGCGGCAAGCCGTCGGCAGAACAGCTCGACCTGTCGAACGCCATGCTGAGCCTGCCGGGAGACACCCCCGGCTCGTACCTCGACGGCAACGGCACCGATACCCGCAACTACGGCGGTCTGCACGGCCTGCCCGAGCTGCGGGCCATCTTCGGTGAACTGCTCGGGCTGCCCGTGCAGAACCTGATCGCCGGCAACAACGCCAGCCTCGAGTTGATGCACGACGTCATCGTGTTCTCGCTGCTGCACGGCGGTGTCGATTCGCCGCGCCCCTGGGTGCAAGAACCCGCCCTGAAGTTCCTCTGTCCGTCGCCCGGCTACGACCGGCACTTCGCGATCACCGAGAGCTTCGGCATCGAGATGATCCCGGTCCCGATGCTCGAGGACGGCCCCGACGTCGACCTCATCGAGGAGCTGGTCGCCGCCGACCCGGCGATCAAGGGCATGTGGTGCGTGCCGGTCTTCGGTAACCCGACCGGCGTCACCTACTCGTGGGAGGCCACCCGCCGGCTGGTGCAGATGCAGACGGCGGCACCGGACTTCCGGCTGTTCTGGGACAACGCCTACGCCGTGCACACGCTGACGCACGAGTCGGTCCAGAACGTCGACGTCGTCGGCCTGGCCGCCACCGCGGGCAACCCGAACCGGCCGTACGTCTTCGCCTCGACGTCCAAGATCACCTTCGCCGGCGCCGGCGTCAGCTTCTTCGGTGGCTCGCTGGGCAACATCGCCTGGTACCTGCAGCACGCCGAGAAGAAGACCATCGGCCCGGACAAGGTCAACCAGCTGCGGCACGTCCGGTTCTTCGGTGACGCCGACGGCGTGCGGCTGCACATGCAGCGGCACCAGGCGCTGATGGCGCCCAAGTTCGCGGCGGTCGCGGAGATTCTCGACGACCGGCTCAGCGCGTCGAAGATCGCATCGTGGACCGACCCCAAGGGCGGCTACTTCGTCAGCCTCGACGTGTGGCCGGGCACCGCGAAGCGGACCGTGGCGCTGGCCAAGGACGCCGGCATCGCGGTGACGGCGGCAGGCGCGTCGTTCCCGTACAAGAAGGACCCGGAGGACAAAAACATCCGGATCGCGCCTTCGTTCCCGCCGCTGCCGGACCTGCGCCTCGCCATCGACGGCTTGGCGACGTGCGCGCTGCTGGCCGCGACCGAGGCGCTGCTGAAGGGCTGAGGTCCTGCCGCGCGCTGTATGCGTTGACCCTGTACCCAGGGCGCATTCGTGCGAGAGCGGTGCGCCGTGGCGTCAGGATCAACGGGTGTCACTGCCGTCCCCACGCTGACTCTGTACTGAGGGCGCAGTTGTGCGAGTAGCGGGGTGCGTAGATGCAGGGTCAATCGAGTCGTGGTGGTCGCGTTCGCCGAGCCTGACTGCACGGCGATTTGCGGCCTGATTTTCCGCCACCACGTCAGCTTCGTGGAATGGCGAATCCACCAGAGCACGAGTCGGACCCGCTCGGTAGCCTTCTCCCGTGGCTCTTTACCGCAAGTACCGACCGGCAAGTTTCGCTGAGGTAGTCGGGCAGGAGCATGTCACCGAGCCGCTGTGCAACGCGCTGGAATCGGGCCGCATCAACCACGCCTACCTGTTCTCCGGGCCACGCGGCTGCGGCAAGACGTCGTCGGCACGCATCCTGGCCCGCTCGCTGAACTGCGAGCAGGGGCCGACGGCCAATCCGTGCGGCGAATGCCATTCGTGCGTGGCGCTGGCGCCCAACGGGCCGGGCAACATCGACGTCGTCGAACTCGACGCCGCCAGCCACGGTGGTGTCGACGACACCCGTGAACTCCGCGACCGGGCGTTCTACGCGCCGGCGCAGTCGCGGTACCGCATCTTCATCATCGACGAAGCCCACATGGTGACCAATGCCGGTTTCAACGCGCTGCTGAAGATCGTCGAGGAGCCGCCGGAGCACCTGATCTTCGTGTTCGCCACCACGGAGCCGGAGAAGGTGCTGCCGACCATCCGGTCGCGCACCCATCACTACCCGTTCCGGCTGCTGCCGCCGAAGACCATGCGCGGCCTGCTCGAGAAGATCTGCGCGCAAGAAGACGTGCAGGTCGACGATGCGGTGTACCCGCTGGTCATCCGGGCCGGTGGCGGCTCGCCGCGTGACACGTTGTCGGTGCTCGACCAGCTGCTGGCCGGGGCCGAGCAGAACCGCGTCGTGTACCAGCGGGCGCTGTCGCTGCTCGGCGCCACCGACCTCGCGCTGATCGACCGCGCCGTCGACGCGCTGGCCGCCGGCGACGGCGCCGCGCTCTTCGGAGCCGTGGAGTCGGTGATCGACGCCGGGCACGACCCACGCCGGTTCGGCACCGACCTGCTGGAGCGCTTCCGGGATCTGATTGTCCTGCAGGTGGTTCCGGACGCCGCGGCCCGCGGTGTGGTCGACGCGCCGGACGACGTCATGGAGCGCATGCGGGACCAGGCCGCGCAGATCGGCACCGCGACGCTGACCCGGTACGCCGAGGTGATGCACGCCGGGCTCGGGGAGATGCGCGGCGCGACGGCACCGCGGCTGCTGCTCGAAGTGGTGTGCGCCCGGCTGCTGCTGCCGTCGGCCAGTGACACCGAAGCCGCTCTGCTGCAACGCATCGAGCGCATCGAGACCCGGATGAACGTGTCGATCCCGGCTTCGGAGGGCGGGGCCGTTGCTGCCCCGCGTCCCGCTCCGGTGGCGGCCCCGGTCCCGGCACCGGCCGCCGAGTCGTTCGCGGAGGCCCCGAGCACTCCGCCGGCTCCGTCGGGTTCGGCAGGAAATCGGCAGTTCACGCGGAGAAGCCAAGCCCCGCAATCGGTTTCGGCACCCGAACCGGAGCCGGCGCCGCCGCCCGCACCTCCGGCGCCGCGGCCCGAGCCGCGTCCGGCGCCCGAACCGGCGCCGGTTCAACGTGAAACATCACCTGAACCCGTCGCCCCGCCGGCTGCCGCACCGGCAGCAGCGGCGCCCGTGCAGCCGGCCGCCGCGACACCAGGTGAGCCGGATGCCGCTGCGGTGCGCGCCATGTGGACGACGGTGCGTGAGAAGGTCCGCATGCGCAGCCGCTCGCTGGAAGCCATGCTCATGGAGGCGACGGTCCGCGGTATCGAGGCCGACACCCTGGTGTTGGCGCACCCGGCCCCGCCGCTGGCGAGGCGCCTCAGCGAGCAGCACAACGCCGACGTCATCCGCGAGGCGCTCAAGGATGCCCTCGGGGTGAACTGGCGGGTGCGGTGCGACGCCGGTGCGGCACCTGCGGGTGCGGCCGGGGGCCCGTCGGCCGGTTCCGCGCCCGCGGCGGCAGCCCCGCGTCCGGCGGCCCCGACGCCCGAGCAGCAGGCCGCCGTGGAGCGGGCCGAAGAAGAGGACATGCTGGCCGACGCCGCCAACGACCGCGGCACGGACGTGCCCCGCCGCGACCCCGAAGAGGTGGCGCTGGAACTGCTCAAGAGCGAGCTGGGCGCCCGCCCCATCGGGGAGTGATCAGGGCGTCCACCAGGGCCGCAGCGGCAGCCCGCCGTTGGCCCCGTGCTCGTCGAGTTTGACGGCCAGAACCTGGTGCAGCTGAACGACATTGGTCTCGAATCCCACGCGGGAACCGGCCATGTACATGCCCCAGACCTTGGCCGTGGCCAGGCCGACCTCGGCGACCGCTTCGTCCCAGTTCCGCACCAGGTTGGCGCACCAGTCGCGCAGCGTCAGGGCGTAGTGCGGGCGCAGGTTCTCCTCGTGCAGCACCTCCAGCCCGACATCCTGCGCGGTGGCGATGATGCGCCCCGAGCCGGTCAGCTCTCCGTCGGGAAAGACGTAGCGGTCGATGAACCCGCCGATGTTCCCGGCGCGGTTGTGCGGCCGGGTGATGCAGTGGTTGAGCAGCAGTCCGCCGGGGCGCAGCCGGTCGTGTAGGAACCGGAAGTAGGCCGGGTAGTTGGCGACACCGATGTGCTCGGTCAGACCGATCGAGGACACCGCGTCGAAATTTCCTTCCCGCACATCGCGGTAGTCGCCGTGCACGACGCGGGCGAGGTCGGCCAGGCCTTCGTCGGCGATGGCGCGCTGCGCCCAGCCGGCCTGCTCCGCCGACAGCGTGACACCGGTGGCCTGCACACCGTGCCGGGCGGCGTACCGGACCATGCCACCCCAGCCGCAGCCGACGTCGAGCAGCCGGTCGCCGGGCTGCAGGCGCAGCTTGTCGAACACCAGCCGGTACTTGTTCTCCTGGGCTTCCTCGAGCGTGGCGTCGGGCCGCGGGTAGCAGGCGCAGGTGTACGTCATCGACGGCCCGAGCACCCGTTCGTAGAACGCGTTGGAGACGTCGTAGTGGTGATGGATGGCCTCGGCATCCCGGATTCGGCTGTGCCGCAGTCCTTCTGCCATCCGGCGCCATCTCGGCAGCGCCTCCTGCGGGGGCGGGGCGATCGGCAGCAGGTGTTCGAATCCGATGGACCGCACGATGTTCGCCAGCACCCGGATCGGCGGACGCTTGAATTCCACCTTGTCGGCCAGCGCCTTGAGCAGTTCGTAGGGGTCGCCCGGATGCACGCCGAGCGCAGCGAGATCGCCTGCGACGTAGGCCCGGGCCAGGCCCAGATCGCCGGGTGCGGTCGCCAGATAGGTGGTGCCGCGTGGGGTGAGCAGACTCAGCCCCAGTTCGGCGTCCTCGGGGCCGGCCGAACTGCCGTCGTACGCCTCGAATTTGAGAGGCAGCCGACCACTCGAGAAGCTCTCCAGGACCTCGGCCAGCGTGAGCTTGCCGTCGGTCGTCCCTCGATCGTCAGTTGTCGTCATTGCCGTTGAACCGCCTTCGCATAGAGACCTAGTAGCCGCGATTCGGGGTCGTAAACGTCTTTGACCTTCTGGTACTCCGCGCCGCCGTAGCGCCGGTCGAATTCCTCACGCGAATAGAACGACTCGGAGTACAGGGACTTGTGGCCGCCGCATTCGTCGACCTTGTCCTCGATCAGGCGGTTCGTCTCACCGGCCACCTGTCCGGCCGGGACCGATGACCAGAACCCGACGTTGACGTAGTTGCGGTGGGGCTGGATGGGATACAGCGGCCAGCGGGTGTCATCGCGTAACCGCAAGGGACACAACCAGATCGGGGTGATGGGCACACGTGCCAGGAACCACTCGAGAAAGTCGACGACGCGCTCGACCGGCACCTCGACGTCCTGCACCACCCGCTCGCGCAACGGCTTTTCCGGGGCCAGGAGGCTGCGGCGCTCGATCCGGTCGGCGATCCGGAAGCGCTGGTCGAGGCCGACGAGCTTCCAGTAGACGCTGCTGCGCCGGTACCGGCGGGGCCACAACCGCCGGATGAGTGGGCGTTGCGCGCCGAAGGCCGCCGAACACCAGAACCAGTCGGTGTCCCAGCGCCAGAGATAGTCCTGCGTGGTGAGCCGGTCGTGCCGCTCGCCGGAGTCGTGCTGGATGGAGCGGTAGAAGATGCGCTGACCGGTGTAGTCGCTGACCGGGCCGTCGGTCCCAGTTTTCATGCCGAGGCACAGGTAGCTCTCGTCGGGCCCGAACACGACGCCGTCGAGGTAGTCCACCGGCACACCGTCGTGGCCGCCGGTGTCGAGGATGCGCTGCAGCTCGTCCACCAGATCGGCCACCCGGTGGAAACGCAGGTGCCGCAGCTTCACGAACGGGCGCACGGGCTCGAGCTCGATGCGCAACCGTACCGAATAGCCCAGCGTCCCATAGGAATTCGGGAAGGCGTAGAACAGGTCGGAGTGGGTGTGCGGTGATGCCCGGATCAGTTCCCCGGCCCCGGTGAGAATGTCGAGTTCCTGCACGGACTCGTGCGGCAGGCCGTTGCGGAACGACGTCGACTCGATGCCCAGCCCGGTGACCGCGCCCCCGAGGGTGATGGTCTTGAGCTGCGGCACGACGAGCGGCGCCAGGCCGAACGGCAGCGTCGCGGCGACCAGCGTCTCGTAGGTGCACATGCCCTGCACGTCCGCGGTGCGATTCTCGGTGTCGACGGCCAGCACGCCGTTCAGCCCCGAGACGTCGAGCCCCTTGGTCTTGGTGCGCGCACGCGCCCGGAACAGGTTCGACGTCGGTTTCGCCAGCCGCACCGTCGCCCCCCGCGGGATGGCGCGATAGCTGTCCAGCAGTCGCTGAACGGCCGCCTCGTGGGCGGCCGTCGCATCGCTCGTGACAGCAGTCACACATATACGCTAGACCGAGATCGCGGTCCTCGCGACCGCAAGGGAAGCCGTATGAACAGGAGTTTTACCTGATGGGACAGGTCAGTGCGTCCAGCACCGTGTTGATTCTCGCCGAACCGGAGAAGGTGCTGGCAGCAGTCGCCGACTACCAGACGGTGCGCCCGAAGATCCTCTCGTCGAACTACAGCGGCTACCAGGTGCTCGAAGGCGGACAGGGCGCCGGCACCGTCGCCACCTGGAAGCTGCAGGCCACCAAGAAGCGCTCGCGTGAGGTCAAGGCCACCGTCGACGTCGCAGGCAAGAGCGTCATCGAGAAGGACGCCAACTCGTCGATGGTGACCACGTGGACCGTCGCCCCGGCGGGCACCGGCTCGACCGTCACCGTCAAGACGGCGTGGCAGGGTGCCGGCGGTATCGGCGGCTTCTTCGAGAAGACCTTCGCCCCGCTGGGCCTGCGCAAGATCCAGGACGAGGTGCTCGGCAACCTGAAGAAGGTTGTCGAAGGCTAGCTCTTCGGCGCACGGAGATTCTTTTCGCGGCCAGTCGGTCGCCCGGTGATCCGTCGGGCGACTAGGCTGGCGCGCACACCCGATCATCGAAACTCGAGGGGACCGTCATGCAACCCGGTGGCCAGCCCGATATGTCCGCGCTGCTCGCTCAGGCGCAGCAGATGCAGCAGCAGCTCATGGCGGCGCAGGAGTCCCTGGCCACCTCGTCGGTGACCGGTCAGGCCGGTGGCGGTCTGGTCAAGGTCACCATGATGGGCAGCGGTGAGATCACCGCGCTCACCATCGACCCGAAGGTCGTCGATCCCGACGACATCGAGACGCTGCAGGACCTCATCGTGGGTGCCCTGGGCGACGCCTCCGAGCAGGTGACGCTGATGGCGCAGCAGCGCCTCGGCCCGCTGGCCGGCGGCATGCAGGGCATGGGCCTGCCCGGGTTCTGATGTGTTTGAAGGACCCGTACAGGATTTGATCGACGAACTCGGCAAGCTGCCGGGGATCGGGCCGAAGAGTGCCCAGCGCATCGCGTTCCACCTGCTGTCGGTGGAGCCGCCGGACATCGACCGGCTGACCGCGGTGCTGAACCGGGTGCGTGACGGCGTCAAGTTCTGTGCGGTGTGCGGCAACGTGTCCGACGACGACCGGTGCCGCATCTGCAGCGATCCGCGCCGCGATGGCTCCCTGGTGTGTGTCGTCGAGGAGCCCAAGGACGTCCAGGCGGTGGAGCGCACCCGCGAATTCCGCGGGCGCTACCACGTCCTGGGCGGCGCACTGGATCCGCTGTCCGGCGTCGGGCCGGAACAGCTGCGAATTCGCGAGCTGCTCAACAGGATTGGGCAGCGGGTCGACGGCGTGGACATCGTCGAGGTGATCATCGCGACCGACCCCAACACCGAGGGCGAGGCCACGGCGACGTACCTGGTCCGCATGCTGCGCGACATTCCGGGGCTGACGGTGACGCGCATCGCGTCGGGTCTGCCGATGGGTGGCGACCTCGAGTTCGCCGACGAGCTGACGCTGGGCCGGGCCCTGGCCGGCCGCCGCGCCATGGTTTGATTCGCGGCTCGCCGAAATCACCTCCGCTCCGGCCGCTACTCGCGCCTTTCCGTCTGAACACCTAGCGGCAACTTCAGCTAACTATCGGAAACAGCCACCTGGCGGTGTTCCCAGGGAAGTCGGTACTGTTGTCGGCATTGGGCAAAGAATGTCGCGAAAGTCGTTACGGTACCGGTGTTTTCGGACGGGTTGCTCGATCGCGCCGCGCCGGGGCGGGTTTATTGACGCCCATTTGTGGACATAGTCAGAGCATGTAGCATTCGCCCACGGGTCGAGTGAAATCGCAAAGCCCAATTATCTTGAGCGTCAATTCTTTTGGGAGCACCATGAGCACCAACCCGTTCGATGACGACAATGGATCTTTCTTCGTGCTGATCAACGACGAGGAACAGCACAGCCTCTGGCCGACATTTGCTGATGTGCCGGCGGGCTGGCGGGTGGTCTTCGGCGAGGCCGACCGCGCCTCGTGCCTGGAGTACATCGAACGGGAGTGGACGGACATCCGGCCAAAGAGTTTGCGGGACCGCCTGGCGGTGGGTCAGCAGCTCTGATCGCTCGGTAAGTCAGGGGTAGTTCGGCATTTCAGTGTTTGGGATGGATCTCGGCGATTCGTCGTTGCCTGTCACGCGTGGGCAGTTGGACATCTGGCTCGCGCAGGAAACCGGTCAACCGGCTGCGGAGTGGCAGCTCGGCATCTTCGTGAAGATTGACGGGCCGGTTGACTTCGAGGTCTTCGAGCGGTCGATCCGCCACGTCGTCGGCGAAGCCGACCCGGTCCGGGCGACGTTCTCGGAGTCCGGCGGCCAGGTGCGCCAGCGGTTGCTCGATGCCGCCGATTTCGAGGTGGCTTTCCACGATCTGACCCATGCCGACCAGCCGATGGCCGAGGCGCGCGCAATGGCCTCGGCACTGCAGCGCACCCCCATGCCGTTCGACGGCCCACTGCTGCGGTTCGCCTACTTCCGGGCCGGCGCCGACGAGTCCTACTTCTTCGCCTGCTGCCACCACATCGTCGCCGACGGCATCGGACTGGCGCTGGTCCTGCAGCGCATCGCCGCAGTCTACTCGGAATCTGTTGCGGGCGTGGCGATTCAGCCGTCCTACTTCAGTTCGCTGCGGGATCTGCTCGACTCCGAAGACGCGTACGAAGCCTCCGCGGACTACGCCGAGGACGAGGCCTACTGGACCGCGAACCTGCCGGCGCAGTCGACTCGCAACCTGCCGCCGGATGACGCCGCTGGCGCCGACGGCTCGTCGGAGCCGATCCCGCTCGCCCCCGCGCTGCTGTCCCAGGTCGAACGACTGTGTGCGGACTGGGACGTGCGCCGGTCCACGGTGCTCATCGCGGCGTGCGCACTGGTCCTACGTGGCCGGGCGGCCGAGGGCCACGAGGTCGTGCTCGACCTGCCGGTGACGCGGCGCGTGCTGCAGGTGTCGAAGACGTTGCCCGGCATGGTCGCCGGGGTGGTCCCGCTGGTGCTGCAGGTTTCCCCCGACGCCACCGTCGCCGAATTCTGCGCGCATGTGCACACCCGAACCCGAGAAGCGTTGCGCCATCAGCGATTTCCCGTCCAGGCCCTGGAGCGCAAGATTCACGGGCCGGGTGCGGACCGGATCGTGGTGGACTTCCTGCCGTCCGGATTCACCGTGCCGCTGGGCGAGGCCACCGCGGCAGCTCAGCTGATCTCCGGGCTCGGACGCGGCTCCGGCCTGGCGTTCTCGGGTACGGGCGACGAACTCTCCGTCACGACGTTCGGTACCCGGCAGCTCGACGTCGTGGAACTGGCGGACCAGCTGCACCGCGTGCTGACCGCCATGACGGCGGACCCGGCGCAGCGCCTGTCGGCGTTGCCGGTGCTCGGTGCACCGGCCGAGGACCGGCTGGCGGAGCTCGGAAACTGGGCGACGCTCGCCGCCGAAACGGCCATGCCGCTGTCGATCCCGGCACTTTTCGCCGCTCAGGTGGCTCGCGTGCCGGAGGCCGTAGCGCTCAGCGGTGACGGTCGGCCCCTTACCTACCGGGAGCTGGACCGCGCGTCGAACCGGATGGCCCAGCTTCTCGCCGACCGCGGCGCGGGGCCGGGGCGCCGCGTCGCGGTGATGCTGCCGCGTTCCGCCGAGGCCATCGTGACCATCCTGGGCGTGCTCAAGACCGGCGCGGCGTACCTGCCGATCGACCCGGCACTGCCGGCGCCCCGAATCGCCTTCATGCTCGACGATTCCACACCGTTCGCGGCCGTCACCACCACGGCCCTGGCCGACCGGTTCGACGGCTTCGACGGCGTCGTCATCGACGTGCGGGAGCTGTTCGACGGGCCCGACGACTGGCCGGCCGCGGCCGGCCCGGAGCCCGACGATGTCGCCTACGTCATCTACACCTCGGGCACGACCGGAACGCCGAAAGGCGTTGCGATCGCCCATCAGAACCTGACGCAGCTGATCGCTTCGCAGGATGCCGGCCTGCCGCCCGAGCAGGCCTGGTCGCATTGGCATTCGTACGCCTTCGATTTCTCGGTATGGGAGATTTTCTCGGCGCTGCTGCGCGGCGGCCGGCTGGTGGTGGTGCCCGAGTCGGTGTCCGCCGATCCGGCCGAGTTCCATGACTTCCTGATCGCGGAAAAAGTCACCGTTCTCACCCAAACGCCCTCTGCCATCGGGATGTTGGACATGACAGGGCTGGAGTCATGCGCGCTGGTGATGGGCGGCGAAGCGTGCCCGGCCGAGGTGGTCGAACAGTGGGCGCCCGAGCGTGTGATGGTCAACGGTTACGGCCCGACCGAGACCACGATCTACGCCGCGATCAGCGCGCCGTTGACGGCCGACGCCGGCGCGGCGCCGATCGGCGCGCCACCGCGCGGCACGGCATTGTTCGTGCTGGACGGCTGGATGCGGCCGGTGCAGCCCGGCGTGGTCGGCGAACTGTATGTGGCCGGTGCCGGGGTGGGTGTCGGGTATCTGCACCGCACCGCATTGACCGGATCACGTTTCGTGCCATGCCCGTTCGGCAGGCCCGGCGAGCGGATGTACCGCACGGGAGACCTGGTGTACTGGGGCGAGGACGGACAACTGCGGTACGTCGGACGCGCCGACGCCCAGGTCAAGATCCGTGGCTACCGCATCGAATTGGGTGAAGTCCAAACAGCTTTGGCCGCAGTCGACGGCGTCGTGCAGGCGGCGGTGATCGTCCGGGAAGACCGTCCCGGCGACAAGCGCCTCGTCGGTTACGTCACCGGCGCCGTCGATCCGGTCGAGGTGCGGGCCGCCCTCGTCGAGCGCCTGCCGGCGTACCTGGTTCCGGCCGCGGTCGTGGCGCTGACCGAGCTGCCGCTCACCACCAGCGGCAAGCTCGACACCCGCGGCCTGCCCGCCCCGGAGTACACGGGCGACGACTACCGCGCGCCGGACAGCCCTGTCGAAGAGATTCTGGCTGCCATCTATGCCGAGATCCTCGGCCTGGAGCCGGCGGCCGTCAGCGTCGACGACTCGTTCTTCGAGCTGGGCGGCGACAGCATTCTCGCGATGCAGGTGGCGGCGCGCGCCCGGGCCGCCGGCCTGGCATGCCGCCCGCGTGACGTGTTCGTCGAACAGACGGTGGCGCGCCTCGCACAGACGGTGACCGTGACCGACGACGCCGACGATGTCGTCGACGAGGGCATCGGATCGGTGCCGGCCACCCCGATCATCCGGTGGTTCGCCGGGATCGAAGGACCGGTCGACGAGTTCAACCAGACCCTGGTGTTGCAGGCGCCGCACGGCGCCACCGGCGACGACGCGGTGATGTTGTTGCAGGCCTTGATGAATCGGCACGCCATGCTGCGGCTGCGGGTCGGCGCCGACGGGACGCTGTCGGTACCCGAGGCCGGCTCGGTCGATGCCCGCGACTGCGTCGTCGATGTGGACGAGCTGTCTGAAGCCGCCGTGGCCGCGGCGCGGCGACGGCTGAACCCGGGTGCCGGGGTGATGGTCAGCGCCATGTGGGTCGGCCCCAGCCGGCAGCTGGTCCTGATGGTCCATCACCTCGCGGTTGACGGGGTGTCGTGGCGAATCCTGCTGGAAGACATCAACATTGCGTGGGCGCAGCATCGCGCCGGCCACCCGGTGGAGCTGACGACGACAGGCACGTCGTTCCAGCGGTGGGCCACGCTGCTCAGCGAGTATGCGCACCATCCGGACGTGCGGGCACAGGCGGCGGCCTGGCAGCGGGCGGCCTCGGTATCCGCGGCACTGCCGGCCGCGGACCCCGATGTGGACACCTACGCCACCGCGGGCCGGCTGTCGGTGACGCTCGACGCCGAGCACACCAGGGCCCTCCTCGGCGAGGTGCCGGCGGCATTCCACGCCGGCGTGCAGGACATCCTGCTGATCGGTTTCGCGCTCGCGGTCACCGAATTCCTGGGCACCGGTCGGTCGCCGTCGGCATCGACGTCGAAGGCCACGGGCGCGACGAAGGTATCGCCGACGATGTCGACCTGTCGCGGACCGTCGGCTGGTTCACCGCCAAATACCCGGTCTCGCTGGCGATGCGCCAGCTGTCCTGGTCGCAGATCACCTCGGGCGACGAGGCGCTCGGCGCAGTTGTCAAGGCGGCCAAGGAACAGCTGCGTGCACAGCCCGCGGGCCTGACCTACGGGCTGCTGCGCTACCTCGACGACGACATCGATCTCGATGGCGCCGAGCCGAGCATCGGGTTCAACTACCTTGGGCGCCTCGGCTTTCCGCAGATCGCCGGTGTCGAAGAGCTGTGGCGTCTCGGACGCGACGAACTGTCCCTGGCCGGCGCCGCGGCCCCGTTGCCGCTGTTCCACACCGTGGAACTCAACGCCGGCACCGTCGACACCGACGCCGGCCCCAGCTGCAGGCAGACTGGACCTGGGCGACCTCGGTTCTCGACGATGCCCAGCTGAACCGGTTGAGCCGGTTGTGGTTCGAGGCGCTGGCCGGTATCTGCGCACATGTCCGTTCGGGCGGCGGCGGTCTGACGCCATCGGACATCGCACCGGCGCGGCTGGGGCAGCAGCAGATCGACCAGTTGCAGCAGCAATACCCGCGTGGCCGACATCCTGCCGCTGACGCCGCTGCAGCAGGGTCTGCTGTTCCACAGCAGCACCGCGCACGAGCGGGCCGACGTCGCGGCCGAAATGTACTCGGTGCAGCTGGATTTCACGCTGACCGGCGCGCTGGACCCGCAGCGACTCCGCGATGCCGTGCAACGCACCGTCAACCGGCATCCGCACCTCGCGGCCACGTTCAGTCAGCAGTTCGACGAACCGGTGCAGGTGATCCTGGCCGAGCCGGAGATCGCTTGGCAATTCCTCGATTTCGGCGCGACGGGTGTGCTCGACGAAGACGAGATTCAGCGACTGTGCGCCGCCGAACGCGTCGCGGTCGGCGACCTCGCCGGTGAGCCGCCGTTCCGGGCCCTGCTGATCCGAATCGCCGAGGACCGGCACCGGTTTGTGCTGACCAATCACCACATCGTGCTCGACGGCTGGTCGCTGCCGATCCTGCTGCGTGAGATCTTCGCCGGCTATGCCGGGCACCGGTTGCCGCCCGCGGCGTCGTACCGGAAGTTCATCACCTGGCTCGCCGATCGCGATCTCGATGCGGCGCGCGCCGCGTGGGGTGAGGTGCTCGCGGGCTTCGATACGCCGACGCTCGTGGGCCCGCAGGACCGGCTGCAGGACCGGTTGGGGCGGGGGCAACGCGGCTTTGCGTCGTTCCAGGTTCCGGCGGAGACCACGCGCGCACTGTCAGACCTGGCCCGCTCGTGTCAGACCACCGTCAGCACCGTGCTGCAAGGCGCGTGGGCAGTGCTGCTGTCGTCCTTGACGGGCAGGCACGACGTGGCGTTCGGTACCGCGCGGTCCCGGCTCGGACAGCTCGATGTCGGCGACACCGAATCGATGGTCGGCCTGCTGATCAACACCGTGCCGGTGCGTGCCAACCTGACCGCGGGCACCACCGTCACCGGCCTGCTCGACCAGCTGCAGACCGCGCACAACGACACCCTCGACCATCAGCACCTGGCGCTGGGCGAGATTCACCGCGTGGCCGGCCATGACCAACTTTTCGACACGCTGTTCGTGTACGAGAACTATCCGGTCGAAGCGGGGATGTCCGTAGGGGTCGATGACCTGGCCATCGCCGAGTTCGCGAACCGCGAGTTCAACCACTATCCGCTGACGGTCGAGGCGTTCCCGGGTGACGAGCTCGGGCTGCACATCGAATACGACACCGAGGTGTTCACCGAAGCCGGGATCGCTTCGCTGATCGGCAGACTGCGCCGGCTGTTGGTGGCGATGACCGAGGACCCGGCGCGGAAGCTGTTGTCCATCGACCTCCTCGACGAGGCCGAGCAGGACGAATTGCGGCGTTGGTCGGGCGCCGGGGTGCAGGCGCCGATCGGACTCGGGCCCGAGCTGCTGGCCGCGGCCGTCGCGGTCGATCCCGACGCGGTCGCCGTCATCGACGGAGCGCGCAGTCTGACGTATCACGAGCTCGACGAAACCTCGAACCGGTTGGCGCGCCTGCTGATCGAGAACGGGGTGGGTCCCGAACGCGCCGTGGGTGTCGCGATGGACCGGTGCGCCGAACTGGTGGTGGCGTGGTGGGCCGTGCTCAAGGCCGGCGGCGTGTACGTGCCGGTGGACCGCACCCACCCCGTCGAACGTATTGCCACGGTGCTGGATTCGGTCGCCGCCACGTGCGTGCTGACGCGGGACGCCGACCAGGTGGGCGGTGCGGGCCCGCGTCCGGTGTTGCGGGCGGACGTGGATCTGTCCGGTTTCCGCGCCGAACCGATCACCGACGGCGAGCGCCCGGCGCCGTTGGCCGTCGACAACACCGCCTACGTCATCTTCACGTCGGGCTCGACGGGTGAGCCCAAGGGCGTGGCGGTCAGCCACGCCGGCCTGCTGGGTGCCGCTGCAGCACAACGTGACTCGTACGAGCTGACCGCCGAAGCGCGCGTGCTGATGGTCGCCGCCCCGACCTTCGACGCGTCGCTGTTCGAGATGCTGATGGCGACCGGCGCCGCGGCCGCATTGGTGGTGGCACCGCGGGACGTGTACGCCGGCGAGGCGCTCGTCGATCTGATGCAACACCACCGGGTCAGCGCGACGCTGCTGACCCCGACGGTGGTGGCGTCACTGGATCGGTCGCGGCTCGACGGGCTGACGACCCTGATCACCGGCGGTGAGGCCTGCCCCGAGGAACTCGTGCAGTCCTGGGCGCCCGGGCGCCGCATGTTCAACGCGTACGGACCCAGCGAATCCACCATCTGGGCCACCGGCACCCCGCTGACGCCGGGCCGGCCGGTGAACATCGGTAGGCCCATCGCGGGCACCCGGACCCTGGTGCTCGACGCCCAACTCAACCCCGTGCCGCCGGGCGTGACGGGCGAGCTGTACCTGGCGGGCCCCGCGGTGGCCCTCGGTTACGTGGGCCGGCCCACGCTGAGCGCCGAACGGTTCGTCGCCAATCCGCATAGTGGGCACGGTGATTCCGGCGGCCGCATCTACCGGACAGGCGACCTGGCGCGCTGGAACGCCGACGGCACGCTCGACTATCTGGGGCGGGCCGACACCCAGATCAAGCTGCGCGGCCAGCGCATCGAGCTGGGCGAGATCGAGAGCGCGCTGCTGGCCTGCCCGCAGGTCAGCCAGGCCGCCGCGACCGTGCATCACGGCACCGGTGGCGCCCAACTGGTCGGCTACATCACGTTCGAACACGCCACCGACGGCAGCCGCGACACCCAACACGACGCGGAGATCGTCGGCGAGTGGCAGGACATCTACGACGAGCTGTACGGCGCCGACGACGCGGAAGGCCAAGCGCCCGAGTTCGGTTCGGACTTCCGGGGCTGGAACAGCAGCTACACCGGCGAGCCGATTCCGCTGGCCGAGATGGAGCAGTGGCGCGCTGCCACGATCGACCGCATCATGGCGCTGCGCCCGCGGCGGGTCCTGGAGATCGGCGCCGGCTCGGGCCTGATCCTGTCCCAGATCGCCCCGCACTGCGAGCAGTACGTCGCAACCGACGTGTCATCGGCAGCGGTCGACAAGCTGGCGCGTTCGTTGCGGGAGTTGCAGATTCCGTGGCGTGACCGCGTCGAGTTCATGGCGCGGGCCGCCCACGTCACCGACGGACTGCCCCGTGGTCACTTCGACACCATCATCGTGAACTCGGTGGTGCAGTACTTCCCCAATGCGGCGTACCTGACCGAGGTCATCGACAAAGCGGTGGAGCTCCTGGCGCCAGGCGGCACCCTGTTCCTCGGCGACATCCGAAATCACAGTCTGCAGAACACCTTCCAGACCGCCATCGTGCTGGCTCGTAGCGCGGAGGCCGGTACCGACGCCGCGGTTCTCCGGCAGCGCGTCGAGCATGCCGTGCTCGGTGAGGCCGAGTTGCTGCTGGCGAAGCAGAACATGGCCGCCCTGCAGGAGGGCGCCAACGCCCTGGCCGAGGGCAGCCGCAAGATCGCCGAGGGACTGCGTGTCCTCGACGACCAGACCAAGCAACTCGGCGAAGGCCTCTCGCACGCGTCGGCATTCCTGCTGGCGATGAAACTGCACGCGTCCGAGCCGGGCGCCGCGGGCTTCTACATCTCGCCGGAAATCCTGGGCAACGACAAATTCAAGGACCTGGCCCGGGTTTGCATGTCGCCCGACGGGCATTCGGCGCGGTACCTGGTCGAGTCCAAGCTCAACCCGTACGACACCAAAGCCATGGATCAGGTCAAGGCGATCCTCGCCGCCGCGCAAGGCGCACAAGCCAATACGTCGCTGGCCGATGCCAAGATCGCGATGTCGGGCATGACGCCGTATTACGCGGAACTGCGCGACTACTTCAACAAGGACCTGCGGTACATCGTGCTGATGACCGTCATCGTGGTCTTCCTAATCCTGGTGCTGTTGCTGCGGGCAGTGGTCGCGCCGCTGTATCTCGTTGGCACCGTGATCCTCTCGTGTCTGTCATCGCTCGGCATCGGCGTCATCGTGCTGCAGATCCTCGGCGGCCAGCCGATGGCGGCGAGCACCCCGGGCATGGCATTCATCGTGCTGGTGGCAGTCGGCGCCGACTACAACATGCTGCTGATCTCCCGGATCCGCGACGAATCCCCGAACGGCATCCGCTCGGGTGTCATCCGCACCGTGCGCAGCACCGGCAGCGTGATCACCTCTGCCGGAATGATCTTCGCCGCACCCATGTTCGCCATGCTGTTCAGCAGCATCGGCTCGATGGTGCAGGGCGGCTTCATCATCGGCGTCGGCCTGCTGATCGACACCCTGATCGTCCGCACCGTCACCGTGCCGGCGCTGGCCGTGCTGGTCGGCAAGTACAACTGGTGGCCGTCGCGAGCCAAGCGGAACCCGGCGCCCGCCCTGAGCTAGCGTGGGGGCATGGCCGATCTGCTCGCGCTGACGCCCACGTTGTACCGGCTGCGGATCCCTGGCGAGCGGGCACATCTGCTCAACTGCTACCTGCGCCTCGACGCCGACGGCGTGACGCTCATCGACACCGGCTGGCCCGACAGCGCCGCGCTGATCGCCGACGCCCTCGCCGCGCTGCGGCGCCGGCCTGTCGACGTGAAACATATTGTGCTGACGCACTTTCACGAGGACCACTGCGGCGCCGCCGCCGAGATCGCCGGCTGGTCAGGTGCCGAAGTCATTGCCGGAGAGCCTGATTCGTCGTACATCACGGGTGACGACGCCGGTCCGATACCGGTGCTGACCGACGCCGAGCGAACGCTGCGGCCGGATTTCGACGCCGCACCGCACGGTCCGGCCTGCCGCGTCGACCGCACCGTGACCGACGGCGACGTCCTCGACTTCGGTGGCGGCGCCCGCGTCATCGCCGTACCGGGACACACTCCGGGCAGCATCGCGCTGTATCTCCCGGACGATGATGCCGTCCTGACCGGCGACGCCGTCGCCGAGGTGAATGGTCAAGTGGCCGTGGGTGTCTTCAACACCGACCGGCCCGCCGCGGTCCGGGCCGCCGGCATCATCGCGGCGACCGGCGCCCGCATCGCCGGGTTCGGCCACGGTGAGGCGATCGTCGGCGACGCCGCGGCCCGCATCGCCGCCGCCGTCGACCTGTTCGCCTGAGTCAGGCCGTGACGGTGAGCTCGACGCGGCCGTCGGTGCCGAGGGTCTCGCGTTCGGCCAGTGCGGAGGTCTTGGCGACGAGCCGGACCCGGTCGGCGCGGAACAGATCCTCGGAGTATTCGAACGGCCGCCCGCCCGCATCCGAGGCGACACGCGTCATCGCCAGCAGGGGAGTGCGCGTCGGGATTTCGAGCCAGGACGCTTCACGGGGATTGGCGCTGACGACCTCGATGCTCTCGACCGAGGTGACCGGCCGCAGGTCGTAGCGGACGGCCAGGATGTCGTAGAGCGACCCGCCGAGAGGTTGCTCGAGCAGGTCCGGCACGAGGTCGGCGGGGAAGTGCGCGCAGTCGACCGACAGCGGGAAGCCGTCGGCGTAGCGCAGGCGCTGGATGACGACGAGTTCGGTGTCGGGCTCGATGCCCAGGCGTTGCGCCTCGATGGCCGTGGCGCCGCGCAGGGCCGTCGACAGCACCCGGCTGCGGGTCGTGGAATGACCGCCCTGCTTCAGCCGATTCGGCAGGCCCGACAGCTCGGCGACGTTGCGTTCCACGAGCACGGTCTTGATGAACGTGCCGCCCGCACGGCCGCTGCGCCGCTCCAGGATGCCGGCGCGGCTCAGCGGAACCAGGGCGCTGCGCAGCGTCGCCCGCGAGACGGAGAACTGCTCGGCCATCTCGCGTTCGGAACCGAGACGGTCACCGGGACGGAGCGTTCCGGCGTCGAGCATGCTGACGATGCGGCGCCGCACATCCTCGGCTACCGGGCCACCCTCGGACTCGTCCATGTCGTTCACCGTACCGACCTGGTGTCACCCGGCGACGGCGTCCAGGGATTCCGGCAGGATTTGCCCGCCGTCGACGACGATGGACTGGCCGGTGAGGTAGCGGGCCTCGTCGCTGGCGAGGAACGCGGCGACGTGGCCGATGTCTTCGGGAGTGCCCAGCGTCCCGGCGGGGATGGAGCGGGCCATGCCGGCGATGTAGTCCTCGCCCATCTCCTGCAGACCCTCGGTGAGGATGTTGCCGGGCAGGATGGCGTTGACGGTGATGCGCTTGGGCGCGAGTTCGATTGCCGCGGTGCGCATGAAGCCCAGCTGTGCGGCCTTGGATGCGCCGTAGTGCGACCAGCCGGGGAAGCCCGTCACCGGACCGGTGATCGACGAGGTGAGGATGACACGGCCGGCGCCGCTGCGGGTGAGCGCCTCGAGACAGGCCTGCACGCTGTAGACGGTGCCCTTGACGTTGACGTCGAGCACGGTGGCGAGATCGTCGGGTGTCATGGTGGCCAGCGGTGCCTCGGGGAAGATGCCGGCGTTGGCGCACAGCACGTCGATGCCGCCGAAGGCGTCGACGGCAGCCTCGGCCATCGCGTGGCAGGACCGGGGATCGGCCACGTCGACCGCGACCCCGATGATCTTGCCGGACCCGAGCCCGTCCAGGCCGGAGACGGCGGTGTCGAGGTCGTGCAGTGAGCGGGCCGCCACGGCGACATTGGCGCCCGCGGTGGCGAAGACCGCGGCGATGCCGTAGCCGATGCCCTTGGTGGCGCCGGTGACGATGACGTTCTTGTTGGTGAGATCGAACATGGTGCGCGGTGTCCTGTCAGTGGGAGAGAGTGGGAGCGGTCGCGGGCACATCAACCCGGAACCACGATGGGTCGGTTAGGTAGGACTGCGCCAATTGTGCTGTGCCGGAGGCGTATCGGTGCCCGAGGGTCTGTGCCGGTCCGGATTCGGGATGGCTGCCGATCCAGGCTGTGAGCATCAGGCGGCGCAGCATGACGAAGGTGGGGATCTCGGCGAGGTCGGCGGCGGGGATGTCGCGGACGGTGCGGTAGCCGGCGAGCCATTCGTCGATGATGCGGGCGGCGTCCGGGGTGTCCTCGACGAACGACACCACCGCACCCAGGTCGGCGAGGTACCACGACCAGCCGCAGTCGTCGAAGTCGATGACGGTGATCTTGCCCTTGTGCACCATCAGGTTCGACATCCGCAGGTCGGCGTGGACCAGCCCGAAGCGGTCGGGGCCCATGCCGTAGTCGGTGAGGCGTTCGATGACCTTGCGCTCGGCCTCCTCGATGACGGCGGCATCGCCGGCCGACAGGGCCGGCGCGTCCCGCCAGTCACCCCACCGGCCGGCGGCGCCGAGCATGGTGTCGAGGTCCCACCGGAAGCGTGTGAAAGCCTCCGGTCGCTGCCAGCGCTGGACGTGGTCGTGCAGCGTCGCCGTGATCGCGCCCAACTCGCTGAAGCTGATGTCCGAGGCGTCGTCCTCGGCGATGGTGCCTTCCACGAACGTGAACAGGTCGACGAGACAGCTCTGGTCGCCGATGCGGGCCTCCACCACCCGGCGTCCGTCGGGGGCGGGAATCACCTGCGGTGTCGTGATCGCGGAGTCGCGGCGCAGGCTCTCCATCCAGTCGAGTTCGGATTCGATGGCGGCCAGCGAGTGGTAGCCGGGCCGGTGCACGCGCAGGACCTGGCGTTCGGTCCCCGATTCCACCAGGAAGGTGCCGTTCTCCGAGTAGCTCAGCAGCGTCACGGTTGCCGAATCGAGCCCATAGTGCGGGAGCGCAGCGCGCGCGAAGCGTTCGTAGTCGGTGGCGGCCATGTCGCTCATTGTGGCTCTCCTGAACTGGCGGTGTGGGCACGGTCACTATTTGGTCTGGTCAGTTGTAGCGCACTTTGGCTCGAAAGTGAACCAAAACCGAAAATTGGTAACGACGGCTTTACGGGCCGGAAATATGGCGCGATTTTGGCAGGGCGCACAGGAAGTGTGCAGGTAGTTCGGGTATTGACCACGTCGGGGCGGTCTGGTACCAATAGCCCTGTGCCGATGGCGTGGGGGTCCATTGGTCCATCGGATTAGCTGAAGTGCCGCTCGACAGAGCAGACCAAATAAACCCAAAACCGGCCAGCGTGGCCCGGACCCATCTCCCATCAGATCGGATCGGTCAGCACCCATGAGTGAAATCGACGACCACCCACGAACCGCCCCGCTGACACCGGCACCGCCCGACAGCGGCCCCGGCGTGCAGCGCCTCAAACCCAACGCCGTCGGCTTGATCGGCGTGCTGTTCATGGCGGTGGCCACCGCCGCCCCGATCACCGCGATGGTCGGCAACGTCCCGATCGCCGTCGGGTCCGGTAACGGCGCCGCCGCTCCTGCCGGGTACCTCATCGCCACCATCGTGCTGGGCCTCTTCGCTGTCGGATATGCGGCGATGTCGAAGCACATCACCGCCACCGGTGCGTTCTACGGCTACATCTCGCACGGACTCGGGCGGGTGCTCGGTCTGTCGGCCGGTTTCCTGACGGTCCTGGCGTACGTGGTTTTCGAGGCGTCCCTGGTCGGCATTTTCTCGTTCTTCTCACGGGATCTGTTCGCCTCACTGTTCAACGTGCATCTGCCGTGGCTGCTGTTCGCCGTGGTGATGATCGTCGCCAATGCGGTACTCACCTACTTCGATGTCAACTTGGCCGCGAAAGTGCTTGGCGGACTGCTGATCACCGAGATTGTGATGTTGACGCTGATGGCGGGTTCGGTGGTCGTCAGCGGCGGTGGCCCGGAAGGCTGGTCGCTGTCATCTCTCAACCCGATCAACGGGCTGAAGGGGCTCGACGCCGTCGTCCCAAACGTCAGCGGCGCGGGCACCATGGCCGTGGCAGGCTCCGCCGGGATCGGCTTGTTCTTCGCCTTCTGGTCCTGGGTGGGATTCGAGTCCAGCGCCATGTACGGCGAAGAGTCCAAGAACCCCAAGAAGATCATCCCCGTTGCGATCATGTCGTCGGTGCTCGGCATCGGGGCGTTCTACATCGTGGTGTCGTGGCTGGCGATCGTGGGCACCGGACCCAGCAAATCCATTGCGCTGGCGCAGGATACGAACACCGCCGGGGAGATCTTCTTCACCCCGGTGCGTGAGCACCTCGGTGGCTGGGCCGTGACCATGTTCCAGATCCTGCTCACCACCGGCTCGTACGCGTGCGGCATGGCCTTCCACAACTGCGCTGCCCGCTACATCTACGCGCTCGGCCGGGAAGACATCCTCCCCGGAACCGCGAAAACCATTGGCCGTACCCACCACATCCACGGATCCCCGCACTTCGCGGGCTTCGTGCAGACGGCCATCACCCTGGTGATCGTGCTGTGGTTCGCGGTCTCCGGTCGCGATCCCTACAGCGGGCTCTACGGCCTTGCCGCGCTGCTGGGCACATCCGCCATTCTCATCGTGCAGGCGATGGCGGCGTTCTCGGTGGTCTCGTACTTCCATGTGCGCAAGCAACATCCGGAGACCACGCACTGGTTCCGCACCTTGGTCGCCCCCGGGCTCGGCGGCATCGGCATGCTGTACGTCATCTACCTGCTGATCAAGAACGCCTCGTTCGCGGCGGGTACGGCCAAGGACGACATCGTCTTCGATTCGATTCCCTGGGTCGTCGGTGGCACCGCGATCGCCGGAATCGTTGTCGCCCTGGTACTTCGGGCCCGGTCCCCGCAGCGCTACGACCGATTGGGGCGCGTCGTGCTCGACGAAGAACGTTGACGCCGTAGGCGTCATCCAGCATCCGCCGTCACCTCGTCACACCGCGCCGATCGCTTTCTACCGCAAGGACAACGAACATGGCTTTCTCCACAATCATGGACTCCAACAGCTACACCGGAGGGGAAGATCTCGACCCCACCACCGATGCCATGGTCGAGAAGCGGCGATCGACGCTGGGTCCGTCCTATCGGCTCTTCTACAACCGGCCCGTCCACCTGGTCAAAGGCTCGGGCGCCCATCTCTATGACGCCGACGGCAACAAGTACCTCGACGCCTACAACAACGTGGCCAGCGTCGGGCACTGCAACCCGCGGGTCATCGAGGCCGTCACCCGGCAGATGTCGGAGCTCAACACCCACACCCGGTACCTGCACGGCGGCATCCTCGACTACTCCGAGAAGCTGCTGGCCACGTTCCCGGCGGAGATCTCGTCGATCATGTACACCTGCACGGGATCCGAGGCCAACGACCTGGCCGTCCGGGTCGCCGAACAGTACAGCGGCGGCACCGGGGTCATCGTCACCGAGGAGGCGTACCACGGCAACAGTGCGCTGATCTCGGCGATGTCGCCGTCGCTGGGCGTCGGTGTGCCACTGGGCGCCAACGTGCGCACGGTGCCGGCGCCGGACTCGTACCGCATCGACCCGGCGGTGCTGGGCCAGTGGTTCGCCGACCAGGTCAGCGCCGCGATCGCCGATCTGGAGCGGCACGGCCACAAGTTCAGCGCGCTGCTGCTGGATTCGATCTTCTCCTCCGACGGCATCTACGTCGATCCATCGGTGCTGGCGCCCGCTGTCGAGGTCGTCCACCGCGCCGGCGGCGTGTTCATCGCCGACGAGGTGCAGCCGGGCTTCTCGCGGACCGGCGAGGCGATGTGGGGTTTCCAGCGGCACGGCGTGGTGCCCGACCTGGTGACGATGGGCAAGCCCATGGGCAACGGCATTCCTGTCGCGGCGATGGCCGCCCGCCCGGAGATTCTCGACGCCTTCGCACAGGAGACGCCCTACTTCAACACCTTTGGCGGCAACCCCGTCTCGATGGCCGCGGCGCAGGCCGTCCTCGACGTCATCCAGGGCGACGGGCTGGCCGCGCACGCCGTCGAGGTCGGTGACCAACTGCGCGCCGAACTGCGCGCGCTGGCGAAGGACTACCCGTTCGTCGGCGACGTCCGCGGCGCGGGCCTGTACACCGGCGTCGAGATCGTCGCCGACCCCGACAGCAAGGAACACGACCGCGGGCAGGCGCAGCGCATCGTCGACATGATGCGCGATAACCGCGTTCTGATCTCTGTGTGCGGCGGACATGGCAACATCCTCAAAGTGCGCCCACCTCTTGTCTTCTCGATGTCGGACCTGGACTGGTTCATGACGGTGTTCTCGGCTGTCGCCAAGGAACTCGCGTGAGCGCCTATCGCGAGGCGTTCGAGGCCGCAGCGGAGCGGCCCGACGACTTCTGGCTGACGGCCGCGCAGGCCATCGACTGGACCGTCGCGCCGACCCGCGCACTCGACGATTCCGCGGCGCCGCATTACCGCTGGTTCCCCGACGGTCAGCTCAACACCTGCTACAACGCCCTCGACCGGCACGTCGCGGCCGGTAACGGCGGCCGCACCGCACTGATCTACGACTCCGCGATGGTCGGCGTGCAGCAGTCCTTCACGTACGCCGAACTGCTCGACCGGGTGGCGCGCTTCGCCGGAGTGCTTGCCGCACAAGGCGTCACCAAGGGCGCCCGCGTCGTGGTCTACATGCCGATGATCCCCGAAGCGGTTGTCGCCATGCTGGCCTGCGCCCGCATCGGCGCCGTCCACTCGGTGGTGTGTTCGGTGGGTTCGCGGCGAACGAACTCGCGGCCCGCATCGACGACGCACAGCCGGTGGCGCTGCTGACCGCCTCCGGTGGGCTGGAACCGGGTCGCACCGTCGAATACCTGCCCGTCGTCGCCAAGGCGCTGACGCTGACCAGCGCCGCGCCGGCCACGGTGATCGTCAAGAACCGCGGCGAGATCGCGGGGGAGGCCGCCGACTATCCGGGCTACCTCGATTGGGACACGTTGGCCGCAGGTGCCGAGCCCGCCGCTCCGGTGCCGGTGGCCGCCACCGACCCGCTCTACATCCTGTACACCTCCGGCACGACCGGGCGGCCCAAGGGCGTCGTCCGCGACAACGGGGGGCACGCCGTCGCGCTGGCCTGGTCGATGAAGAACGTCTACGACATCGGTGCCGGCCAGGTGATGTGGACGGCCTCGGACATCGGGTGGGTCGTCGGCAGCTCGTACATCGTGTACGGGCCGCTGATCGCCGGCGCCACCACCGTGCTCTACGAAGGCAAGCCCGTCGGCACTCCCGACGCGGGCGCGTTCTGGCGGGTCATCGAGCAACATCGCGTGGCGGCGCTGTTCACCGCGCCGACCGCGCTGCGTGCCATCCGCAAAGCCGACCCTGACGCGTCATTGCTTGCGGGCCATGATATTTCGACGCTGCACACGCTCTTCGTCGCCGGGGAGCGGCTGGACCCCGACACCTATGAATGGGCCTCGGAGAAGTTGCACTGCCCCGTCGTCGACCACTGGTGGCAGACCGAAACCGGCTGGGCGATCTGCGCGAACCTGCGCGGGCTCGAACCCATGCCCATCAAAGCCGGCTCCCCGACCGTGCCGGTACCCGGCTACCGCGTCAGCATCGTCGACGCGTCGGGCAATCCGGTCGCGCCCGGCGTCGAGGGCAACATCGTCATCAAGCTGCCACTGCCGCCCGGCACGCTGGCCGGGCTGTGGCAGAACGACAAGGGCTACGTGCAGTCGTACCTGTCGGCGTTCCCCGGCTACTACCTCACCGGTGACTTCGGCTACGTCGACGACGACGGTTACCTCACCGTGCTGGGCCGCACCGACGACGTGATCAACGTTGCGGGGCACCGGCTTTCGACCGGGAGCATCGAAGCCGTCATCGCCGGCCACCGGGCCGTCGCCGAGTGCGCCGTCATCGGCGTCCACGACGACCTCAAGGGGCAGCGGCCCAGCGGCTACGTCGTGCTCAAGGCCGGGGCGGACATCGACGGCGGGGTGCTGCAACAGGAACTCGCGGCGATGGTGCGGGACCAGATCGGCGCCGTCGCCACCTTCCGTGACGTCACCGTCGTGGGCGCGCTGCCCAAGACCCGCTCGGGCAAGATCCTGCGAAAGACCATGCGGCAGATCGCCGAAGGCACCGACTACGTCGTCCCGTCCACCATCGAGGACAGCTCGGTGATCGACGCGCTCATCCCGGTGCTGCGCCCCAGCTAGCACTCCGCCGCGCCCGGTAAGTTGGCGGCAATGTGGGGTTCTGTGGCGGTGCTGGCACTGCCGATCGCGTTCGATCCGGTGCGCCTCGGCGTCAACCTGTTGCTGATCTCCCGGCCGCGCCCGGCGCAGAACCTGCTGGTGTACTGGGTCGGCTGCGTGGCCGCGAGCGTCATGCTGCTGTTGCTTCCGCTGCTGGCGCTGCACTTCACCGACCTGGCGTGGGTGCACGACCTGGCCAACCCGCGCACCACCGCGAGCGCGACGATGCGGCACCTCCAGGTGGCCGTCGGCGTGCTGCTGCTCGTCATCGCGGCAGTGACGGCGGTGCGGATGGTGACGCGCCGGCGCACCCCGGACGACGACGTCTCACCCATCTCGAAGTTGCTGCACCGGGACCCCGACGCGCCGCCGCGCGGCGGCCTGCTGGGGCGCGCGCAACGCGCCTGGGAGAGCGGGGCGCTGTGGATCGCGGCGGTGATCGGCTTCTGGGCCGGCCCGAACCCGTCGCTGGTGCTGTTCGCGCTGACGACGATCCTGGCGTCGGGCGCCGCCATCGGCACACAGATCGCCGTCGCGCTGGTGTTCATCGTCGTGAGCCTCGCCGTCGTCGAGGTGGTGCTGCTCTGCAATGTCATCGCACCGGCGAAAACCCAAGCGGCACTGCGGAAAGTGCACGACTGGGTCGGCGGCTACCGGCAACAGATCGTGGTGGCGATCGTGACGCTCGTCGGCCTGGCGTTCATCGCGCAGGGTGCGGGGTTGTTGGCGTAGGGTTAAAGCCGCTCCAACTGGGAAAAGAGTGGGGATGGCTGATCACGAGGTCCACCACGACGGATATCCGACCCACCGCCGAAAGGTCCGCTTCGACTGGTCGGACACGCCGCTGCACTGGGTTCCCGGCGATCCGTTTTCCACCCACATGCTGAACGTGCTGCACCTGATGCTGCCGGCCGGTGAGCGCTGGTTCATCCAGGTCGTCAACGAGGCCGAACCGCTCGTCGACGACCCGCAGATGAAAGCCGCGATCAAGCCGTTCGTGCAGCAGGAGGGCTGGCATGCCCAGGCGCACCAGATGGTGCTGCAACATCTGCTGGAACAGGGCATCGACACCACGCCGTTCACCGGCACGATGTCCACCGAACTGCCGGCGGTGGGTGACAAGGCCGCTGCCAAACAGTCACGACTGCCGCGGGTGGTGCAGCGGTGGGCGCTGTACCAGCGCCTGGCGGTGGCCGCGGCCCTCGAACCCTTCAACGCGGCGCTGGGCCAGTGGACGATCCAGAACCGCGGCCTCGACTACGCCGGCGCCGACCCGACCATGCTGGATCTGCTGCGCTGGCACGGGGCAGAGGAGATCGAACACCGCGCGCTGGTGTTCGACATCTACCAGCATCTGTGTGGCAACTACCTCATGCGGGCGGTGACGATGCTGCTCACCGCGCCCGGGTTCCTGCTCACGTGGTACCGGGGTATGCGGTACCTCATGAACGCCGACCCGACCATCTCCGCCAAGCCACGGTTCCGCGACTGGCTGCGCGCCTCGCGGGAGTACCGGGTGCCCGGTCCCTGGCTGCTCATGGTGACGGTGCCGTTCCGCTACATCCGGCCCGGCTATCACCCCAACGCGGAGGCGTCGACACAGATGGCGCTGGACTACCTGGAGTACTCGCCAGTGGCCCGTGCTGCCCGGGAACAGGCCGCGGCAGGCGGTCAGTAGTCGATCTGCGCACCCAGATCGAATTCGGCAAGGACTCGTGACACCGTGTCGCGCAACGCTTCCCGGGTATCGAGCCGGCCCGGGAGATAGGCGGAGATTCTGATCGACATCTTCCCGCCGGCGCGCCCCGACGACAGGAACATCTGGCCGCCCATCGCCTCGAGCAGGCCCTTCGTGATGTCGGGCTCGACCGATCGCATGGACAGGTAGTCAGCCTCGGTGCCGTCGGGCCGGCTCACCGCCGCCGGCACGTCACCGACGTTGGAGCACGTGACGGGCAGGACGGCGCCGCCTGCTGCCATCGCACCGAACTTCCGGACCGCCCACTTCGGCGTGACCGCCGCCAGGGCCGTCGGCGCCAGGGCCTCGTCGTCAGGGTTCTCGATGGTCTCGAGGGTGGCGCGCGTGATCTTGGCGCGGATGTCGGCGAGGTCCTTCGCCGCGTGTGTGGGGTCGACCACGACGTCGGCGCTCGTCAGCGCATTGGCGCGGGTATCACCCTCGGTGCGACGCGACAGCACGAAGCGCAGCGTGACCGTCCCGTCCTCCTGAACGCGTCCGGTCGCCACCGCGAGCCGGCACGCGATGCCGGCGACGAGCGAGTTGCTGCCGCCGCCAAGGCTTTTCGCGCGCGCATCCCATGCGCTCAGATCGATCTGCGCGGTGAGGCCGGGGACGTCGACCTTCTGGTCGCTGCCGGCTCTGCTCGGGGGTGCCGGCTTGGCCGGCGGCGCTGATTCGCTCCCTCCGGGCCACGGCGGCCACGCCGTGCGCCATGTCGGGCAGGTCCTTGACCGTCTGCCGCAGATCCTCGCGCAGCGCGCGACCGCGAGGCCGTGACCGCGCCGACAGATAACCCAGGTCGTGCGTCCGGCCCTCGACGGCGTCGGCGACCGCCTGCCCGAAGGCGATGGCATCGACGATCAGATGCGACGCCACGAGGCTGATCGCGGTGGCGCCGCCCTCGAGCGGCAGCACCCCGAGGTGCCATCCGGGCCCCCGCTCGGGATCGAGCGGCAGCCTTGCGCGTTCGTCGGACCATGCGCTCACCTCGGCGCGCGGCCGTGGTGTGGCGGCGAAGTCGATGTCCGGCGCGGCCGGAGACCGGACCCAGCGATCGCGGGCGAACGGTACTGACGCCCGCTCGATCAGGCGGCCCAGCAGTCCATGACCGAGGTTGTGGTGAAACCGCCGCAACGCGGCGACGTCGACGGCCCGGTCATAGATCCAGGTCATCTGCAGGACCGTGCCATGGCTTGCGCGCAGCGCGAGGAACGCGGCCTGGTCCAGGTAGGCCAGCCGGTCGTCCACGGGCCGAGCGGAGGGCGCGTCGACATGCGTCACTGCCGCGGGGGCGTCGGTGGCGGTGAGCGAACCGGCGAGGTGGGCCGCCAGCGCACTGGCGCTGGGGTGGTCGAAGATCAGGGTCGGCGGCAGGGCCAGGCCCGTCACAGTCTTGAGGCGGTTGCGTAGTTCGACGGCGGTGAGGGAGTCGAAGCCCAGCTCCTCGAAAGCGGCCTCGCGGTCGAGATCGTCGGGCGTGGGGTGGCCGAGCACCGCCGCCGCCTGCGCGCACACCATGTCGGTCAGCAGCGTGCGCTGTTCGTCGCGCGTCAACCCGTCGAGGCGGTGGGCCAGCGCTGACTTCGAGGCGGTGGCATCGCCGGAATCGTGGGCCGGCCGCCGCCGCGGACTGCGGACCAGCCCGCTGAACAACACCGGCAGATTTCCGTTGCGGGCCTTGGTGTTCAGTGCGGCCCGGTCGAGGCGGGCGGCGACGGTCACGGGGTGATCGTGCGTCAGCGCGTCGTCGAACAGTTGCAGCGCCTGCGCGGGTGTCATCGGCGCCAGCCCACTGCTGCTGATCCGGGCCAGATCGCGGTCGCTCAGGTGGGCCGTCATCCCACCGGACTGTTCCCACATTCCCCACACGAGGGACGTCCCGGGCAATCCCAGGGCTCGCCGATGGGCGGCAAAGCCGTCCAGGAACGCGTTCGCCGCTGCGTAATTGCCCTGTCCCGGTGCGCCCACCGTGGCGGCGATCGACGAACACAACACGAACATCGCCAGATTCAGATCACGGGTGGCTTCGTGCAGGTTCCAGACCGCGTCCACCTTGGCCCGCAGCACCGGGCCCAGCCGGTCCGGCGTCAGGGAGGCGATCACGGCATCGTCGAGGACGCCCGCGGCATGGATCACTCCGCGCAGTGGCGGGGAGCACCGCGCGACCAGCGCTCGCACCGCGTCCGGATCGGTGACATCGCAGGCCACCAATTCCACGTGGGCGCCGGCACTTTCCAATTCGGCGGCCAGCGCGGTGGCGCCCTCGGCGCGGTCCCCACGCCGGCTGGCCAGCACCAGGTGCCGGACGCCGTAGGCACTGACCAGATGGCGGGCCAGATGCGCGCCGACCATTCCGGTGGCGCCGGTGATCAACACCGTGCCGTCGGCGAGCCGGCCGGCCAGCGCCGTCGGCATCGTCAGCACCACCTTGCCGACATGGCGCGCCTGACTGATGAACCGGTAGGCCTCCGGGGCGCAGCGGACATCCCAGGGCGTGACGGGCAGGGGCCGCAGCCGCTCCGTTTCGAAGAGCTTCGTCAACTCGCACAGCATCGCCTGCATCCGTTGCGGTTCGGCCTCGGAAAGATCGAATGCCTGGTACCGGACACCGGGATACTGCGCGGCGACCGCCTCGGCGTCGCGGATGTCGGTCTTGCCCATCTCGATGAAGCGCCCACCGCGGCCCAGCAACCGGAGCGACGCGTCCACGAATTCCCCGGCCAGCGAGTCGAGCACGATGTCGACGCCGCGGCCCCCGGTGACCGCCAGGAACTTGTCCTCGAAGTCGAGGGTGCGCGAATCGCCGATGTGGTCATCGGCAAAACCCATGGCGCGCAAGGTGTTCCACTTGCCTGGACTGGCGGTGACGAAGACGTCCGCACCGAGGTGGCGGGCCAGCTGCACCGCCGCCATGCCCACCCCGCCGGTGCCGGCGTGCACGAGTACCGATTCCCCGGCAGCGATGCCGGCCAGATCCACCAATCCGTACAGGGCCGTCAGGAACGCCACCGAGACCCCGGCGGCCTGCTCGAGCGACCAGCCCTCCGGCACCGTGGTGAGCAACTGCTCATCGACCACGGCCACCGGGCCGGTGCCGGCCATCAGGCCCATCACCGCATCACCGACCGCAATGCCCGAGACGCCCGGGCCGGTCTCCACCACCACGCCGGCGCCCTCGGCGCCCAGCACGGGGGCCTGCCCGGGATACATGCCCAACGCCGCCATGACGTCGCGGAAGTTGACCCCGACCGCCGCCACCGCCACCCGCACCTGGCCGGCCGGCAACGCTGCTTCCACCTCGGGGCAGGCCCGGATGGCGAGGTTCTCCAGTGTTCCGTCACCGCCGACGGCCAACCGCCACGCACCTTCCGGTGGCACCAAAAGCGCTGGGGCCGAGGCCAACCGGGCGGCGTGCACCTTGCCGGACCGCACCACGAGTTGCGGCTCGCCGGCGGCGACGAGCTTTGTCGGGTCGACCGTGCCGTCGGTGTCGAGAAGCATGATGCGGCCCGGGTTTTCGGCCTGCGCCGAGCGCACCAGACCCCACACCGCCGCGGCAGCCAGATCGCCGACGTCCTCGCCGGCCAGTCCCACCGCGCCGCGGGTCGACACCACCAAGGTGCCGGCTCGCTCGTCGGCCAGCCAATCCTGCAACACCTCGAGGGCGGCGCGCGTGCCGGCATGCACCGCGCCCACCACGTCGTCGTCGGCGGATGTGTACTCCCACACGACCACTCGGTCACGATCCGCCGGTTCGGGCTTGTGGCTCAACGATATCGGTGTCCAGAGCACTTCCAGTGGTCCGTCGGGGGCGGGCAGTTGCCCGGCGCCGATCGGGCGGGTGGTCAGGGCGCGCACCGTGAGCACCGGCGACCCGGCGTGGTCGGCCACGTCCACCGACAGTTCGTCGTCGCCCAGCACGGTGATGCGGGCCCGTACCCGCCCGGCGCCGCCGGCATGCAGCGTCACACCGCGCCAGCAGAACGGCAACATCGTCTGGGTGGTGTCGCTGGCCAGCCCGGCCGCGTGCAGCACCGCATCCAGCACCGCCGGATGGATACCCATCGTGTCGGTCGCACCCGCGTCTTCGGGTGCGGCAACCTCGGCGAAAAGCTCAGGGCCGCAGCGCCAGAGCGCGATCAGGCCCTGGAACGCCGGCCCGTACTCGTAGCCGCGCTCGCCGAGCCGCGCATAGCCACCGGACAGGTCGACGCTCGCCGCACCGGGCGGCGGCCACGCCGTCAGGTCTCCTGCGCGCTCCGAAGCGTGGGCCGTCAGCGTGCCCTCGGCGTGCAGCGACCACTCCGCGTCGGACTCATCGCGACGTGCGTACACCGAGACCGCCCGGCTGCCCGACTCCGCGGCAGCGCTCACCACGACCTGCAGTTGGGTCGCGGCGTCCTCGTCCAGGACCAGGGGCGCGGCCAGCACCAACTCTTCGACGGTTCCGCAGCCCACCTCGTCGCCGGCCCGCAGGGCCAGCTCCACAAACCCGGTCCCGGGGAAAAGCACCGCGCCGCCGATCAGGTGATCGGCCAACCATGGCTGATCCGCCAAGGACACGCGCCCGGTCAAGACCACCCCACCGGAATCAGGCCGCTCGACCACCGCGCTCAGCAACGGATGGTGGGCGGCATTCAGCCCCAGTGCCGCGGTGCCCGCGGATCCGGTGGAGGTCGGCATCGTCCAGAAGCGACGCCGCTGAAACGCATACGTGGGCAACTCGACCCGGTGTCCGTGCGCGGACACCGCCGGCCACGCCACGGGCAAGCCGGTGGTGAACAACCGGGCGGCGCCGTGCAGGAGTGCCGCCACCTCCGGCCGGCCCTTGCCGAGCAGCGACACCGTGACGGGTTCGGCCGGTGACACCGACCGTTCGACGGCGGCCGTCAACCCGCTGCCCGGACCGACCTCGATGAAATGCGTCGCGCCGCTTGTCTGCAGGTTCCGGATGCTGTCGGCGAAACGCACGGGCCGCCGGATGTGGTCCACCCAATATGGTGCCGAGCCGAAACCGGCTGCGGCATCAACTGATTGGGCCGTCACATTCGAGATCAGCGGAATCTGCGGCCGGCGCGGTTCGACTTCTGCTGCGAGCCGCACGAACTCGTCGAGCATCGGCTCCATCAACGGCGAGTGGAAGGCATGCGAGACCGCGAGCGGGTGCACCCGGTGGCCCAGCGCGGCCAGCCGCTCGGCGGTCTCGGTGACGGCGCCCTGCGGACCTGAGAGGACCACCGACTCAGGCGCATTGATCGCCGCGATCACCGCACCGTCGGCCAGCAGTGGCGTCACCACGTCTACTGCGGCGCTCACGGCCGTCATCGCGCCACCGGCTGGGAGGGCCTGCATCAGGCGTCCCCGGGCGGCGACCAACAATGCGGCGTCCGGCAGCGTGAGCACCCCCGCGACGTACGCCGCCGAGAACTCACCGACCGAATGTCCCAGCACGAAGTCGGGCGTGACGCCCCAGCTCCGCAGCACCGCGAACAACGACACTTCCACCGCGAACAGCGCCGGCTGCGCGAATTCGGTGCTGTCGAGCAGGCCGCTGTCGGAGCCCCAGAGCACTTCGCGCAGCGGCAGCCGCAGATGACGGTCCAGCTCGGCGGCCACTTCATCAAACACCGTGGCGTACAACGGCAATTGGTCATACAGCTGCCGGCCCATCCCGAGGCTCTGTGAGCCCTGCCCGGGAAACACGACCACCGACTTGCCGACCGCGCCGGCACGGCCTGCCACGACTGCCGCATGCGGTTTCCCGGCGGCCAACGCAGTCAGTCCCGAGGCGAGTGCCTCACGATCCGCGCCCAGCACCACCGCGCGGTGCTCGAACACCGAACGTCGGGCCAGCGAGTACCCCACGTCGACAGGCTGGAGTTCCGGATGGGCGCGCAGATGTGCCGACAAGCGCTCGGCTTGCGCGCTCAGCGCCTCGGCTGATTTGGCCGAGATGACCCACGGGAGTGCGCCGCTCGGGTTCTCCGCCCCGTGACTTTCCGGTTCAGGCTGCGGACCCTGCTCCAGGATCACGTGCGCGTTGGTGCCGCTGATGCCGAACGACGACACACCGGCCCGGCGCGGGCGGCCATCGAGTGGCCAGGGCCGGGCCTCGGTCAGCACGGACACCGCTCCGCGGTCCCAATCCACGCGCGGGGAGGGGACATCCACGTGCAGCGTCGCCGGCATCACGCCATGGCGCATGGCCTGCACCATCTTGATCACCCCGGCGACGCCGGCGGCGGCCTGGGTATGACCCATGTTCGATTTGATCGAGCCCACCCACAACGGCCGCTCCGCCGGGCGGTCCTGCCCGTAGGCGGCCAGAAGCGCCTGCGCCTCAATGGGATCCCCCAACGTGGTGCCGGTCCCGTGCCCCTCCACGACATCCACGTCGGCGGCGGTCAACCCCGCGCTGGCCAGGGCCGCCCGGATCACCCGCTGCTGCGACGGCCCGTTGGGTGCGGTCAGCCCATTGGAGGCGCCATCCTGGTTCACGGCACTGCCGCGCACCACCGCCAGCACGGGATGTCCCAACCGCTGGGCATCCGACAACCGCTCCAGCGCCAGCACGCCGGCGCCTTCGCCCCACGCCGTCCCGTCCGCGGCGCCGGCGAAAGCCTTGCACCGGCCATCCGGAGCGAGCCCGCGCTGTCTGCTGAACCCGATGAAGGTCTCCGGCGACGTCATCACCGTCACGCCACCGGCCAACGCCAGGTCGCATTCGCCCGACCGCAGGGACTGCGCGGCCCAGTGCAGCGACACCAACGACGAGGAGCACGCGGTGTCCACCGACACCGCGGGCCCCTGCAGCCCCAAGACGTACGACACCCGGCCCGAGGCCACACTGAGTGCCGAGCCGGTCAGCCCGTAGCCTTCCAGCCTGTCGGTTCCCGCGGCGCCGTAGCGTTGCGCGAAGACCCCGGTGAACACCCCGGTGGCGGAGCCGTGCAATGACGTCGGATCAATTCCGGCCTGCTCCAAGGCTTCCCACGAGCATTCGAGGAGCAGCCGCTGTTGCGGATCCATCGCCCGCGCCTCACTGGGGCCGATTCCGAAGAAGCCGGCGTCGAAGCCGGCCACGTCCGCGAGGAAGCCACCCCAGCGGGTGTAGGTCTTGCCCGCCGCATCGGGGTCGGGGTCGAACAAGCTTTTCACATCCCACCCCCGGTCGGTGGGGAACTCCGACACCACATCCCGCGCGTTCGCCACCAATTCCCACAGGCCCTGGGGCGTGTCCACCCCGCCGGGGAAGCGGCAGCCCATACCCACGATGGCGATCGGTTCGTCGGCCCCGGTTGCCGGGGCAGACGCGACGGGGCTTGCGCCGGCGGACAATTGAGCTTCCACATACCGGGCCAGTTGCCCGATCGAGCCGTAATCCCAGCCGACGGTGTCCGAAAGCTGAAGTCCGGTAACGGCTGCCAGCCGGTTGCGAAGTTCGACCGTCATCTTCGAATCGAAGCCGAGTTCGGAGAAGGCGAGATCCCGGTTCAGTGCTTGCGCGTCCGTCAGGCCCAGCATTTTCGCGACCTCGGCGCACACGGTATCGGCCACCAGCCGGTGCTGTTCCTGCCGCAGGGCGGCGACCCGGTCACTGAGCGTCACGTGATTCGGTGGGCGTTCGGGAGCGGGCGGCGGTGTATCCGAGGGTGTTTCGGCGGCCGGGTAATCCCAGATCGGCGGCGCCGGGCTCTCGGCGCGCAGCGCGGGGCGGACCAGCTTGCCGGTCGGCGTGCGGGGGAGCTGCTCGACCACGGCGAATCTGTGTGGTACCTGGACGGCAGACAGCTGAGAAACCAAGCGCTGGTGCAGGTCTCGGAAGACCGATTCGTCGACGACGGCATTTTCGGCGGGGACGAGGAACGCCTGCAGTGCCGAGACACCGGGTGACTCTTTCACCCCGACAACGGCCGCGTGCGCGATTCTGCCGTCCTGGGTGATGAGGCGCTCGATGTCCCGTGGATTGACGTTGACGCCACCGATGATCTCGGTGTCGTCCGCGCGGTAGCAGTACGTCACCCAGCCGTCGGCGTCGACCGACACCCGGTCCCGCGTATCGTGCCAGTCGCCATCCCGTACGAGAGTGCCGGCCGGACGATTCCAGTACCCCGGCGATATCGACGGCCCGCGGGCCCAGAGGTTCCCCACTGTGCCGGGAGGCGCCACCGCGCCCTCCGGCGTGACGACGCGGATCTCGTAGGGCGGGAGAACTTTTCCGATGGTGCCAGGACGCCAGTCCGCGATGGTGTTCGAGACGAACGTCTGCCCCACCTCGGTCGAGCCGATCCCGTCGAGTATCGGGATACCGCCGAAGAACTCCGTCATCCGCTCGGCGAGCCGCACGTCGAGAGCTTCGCCGGCTGATACCAGGCAGCGCAGCGAACGGAATGATGCGGGGGAGCAGGCTTCGACGATGCGCGCGAAAAACGTCGGCACGCCGTAGAGCACCGATGCGCCGAATGTGGTGCTCAGGTCGGCTGTCGCTTCGGGGGTGACCGGCCGTTTGACGATGACCGCGGAACTGCCTGTCGCAAGCGGGAACCAGACCGCGTTGCCGAGCCCGTACGCGAAGTACATTGGCGCACTGCACAACCCGACATCGGGTGCGGTGAGGCGCAGTGCTCGGTCACACATCGCCTCGACGTAGGCCCACACGTCGGAGTGCCGGTGGATGGCGGCCTTCGGTGCACCCGTCGTACCGGAGGTGTAGGTGGCGTAGGCGGGAGCGTCGCCGCTCAGCGGCTCGTAGCCGGCCGGGCCGGCATGGGCCGCTTCGGAAACCAGCTCCGCGGCGTCGGCGACGGCCGACTCACCAAACCGGTCGAGGAGCGCGCCGGATGTGATGACAAGGCCTGGCTCCGTGTCGTTTTCGGCGAAACGGTGGTCCCGGCGATTGAGCTCGGGGTTGGCGAGGAAGGCCACGATGCCGCGGCCGAGGCAGGCCAGCAGCAACTGTACGAGTTCGGGAGAATCCGGAAGGCACAACAGGACGCGGTCTCCGGCGGAGAGTCCACGGCGCTGTAGCACCGTCCCCAAACGTGCTGCGCCGTCGTGGATTTGCCCGTGGGTCACGACCTGCGGGCCATGGTAGGCGGGCCTGTCCCGCCATCCTGCCTGCGATGCACGTTCGGCCAGCAGCGCTGCCAGATTTCCGCTCGGCAGCGTCATGATGCGGTTGCCTCGAAATCGAGGAAGTACTCGGTGATGACGATGACGGGCCGGCCGTCGAGGATGATGCGGTACCGGCGGCTGACGGTCCTCGATTGCGCGTCCCGATCCGTCGCGGCGGCAAGCCAGTCGGGTGATTCCGCCACCCAGATGTCGGCCGGCTCCTTGAATGTTTCGAGGCGGCTGGCGGCCATGATCTCGCCGATGGGCGCAGTTGTGCTCGTCAGGTCTGCCGCGATGGTCGGGGGCAGCAGGTCGATGGCGATGAGGGATTCGGCGCCGACGAATCGCCGGCCCGAGGTCCGGCCGTTGAGCAGGACACGGCGTTGCAGAACCCGGCCCGACAGGTGGTCCCACTGGTCGAGTTCGTGCGGATGAATCTGCTGCTCGACGACCTGGACCACGATCTCCTCGCCGCTGACGACACCGAGAATCCGCGTGAGGGTGCCGTTTGTCGCGATGAGTATCCGTAGGTCCCGATTGAGCTGGTGGATTTCTTCGCCCGCCAGAAAGCACTCGGACATATGGCCGTTCCTAATCGAAGACGCCAATACTCAACGTGCTGCAGGCTCGCGAGACGCTGCGAACCGTGCGGTTCATGATCCCCCACGACCGAGTGCGGTGCATGGCGAACTGACGAGAAATGAACTGGGTACGCGGCTTTCCACGAGCCGGAAAGGTTTGCCTAACCAAATAGGCAACCCATGGCGCGAGTGTGGTGTATTGCGTGAAATATGCACTACAGCAATGTCTTTCACGCTACCTCGGCGTGCTCCTGTGCTGTCGAACTGTCGCAGTGGAGGCAGATGACCGTGTCGAAGGTGAAGTCGCCACACTGGGGGCAGAAGAAGTCGAACATGAGCACACCTCTCGAGCTGGGCAGTGGTGGCTCGTATCTACCCGGTTGTCGAATGGTGAAACCGCGCACGTGCGCGTTGACAGTCAGTTCACAGCAACGGGCTCAAGCGCTTTCGCCGGCGTCAAGCCCGGCGCGGTGCGGCGAGGCGCTCGCGGCGGAGCAGGTCGACCTCGGGCAGGTCCAGGGGCGGCAGGTCGCCGACGACCTGAGCCAGCAGGTAGTCGGCCAGCTCGGGGTTGCGGGCCAGGCACGGGCCGTGCAGATAGGTCGCTACGACGCTGCCCTGCACGACACCGTCGTAGCCGGAGCCGGCGCGATTGCCGGCGCCCTTCTCGACGCGTGCCAGCGGCTGGGCCAGAGGGCCCAGATCGGTTCCGCCGCGGTGGTTTTCGAAGCCCGTCAGCTTCTGGGTCAGGCCCGCGATCACCGGAACCGACGTCACTTCGCCGATGGTGCGCTCGGGCTGGGGTGAGGTCGTGACGTCGAGCAGTCCGACGCCGTCGACGCGCTCGCCCGACGAGGTCTCGTACCAGTGCCCGAGGACCTGGATGGCGGCGCAGATGGCCAGCACGGGAGCGCCGCGTTCGGCGGCGCGTTGCAGGCCCGGGTACTGCAGCAGGTGCCGGGTGGCGAGTCGCTGGGCGTAGTCCTCGGCGCCGCCGAGGGTGTAGAGGTCCATCGAATCGGGCACCGGGTCGTTCAGGGTGATCTCGACGATCTCGGCATCAATTCCCCTGATCTGCAAGCGCTGTCGCAGGACGACGGCGTTGCCACCGTCGCCGTAGGTGCCCATGACGTCGGGCAGCACCAGACCGATGCGTACGGGCGTGCTCATGCCAGCTCCCGGCTCAGCTGCAGGAACGCCGTGTAGTTCGCGATGACCTCGACGTGCCCGGGCGGGCAGGACTTGATGGCGGCCAGCGTGTCGTGCACCAGCGTGTGGTCGACGCCCGCGTAACCCAGGCGCACCGCAAGATCGGTGCCGCGTTCGCCGGCCGACACGATGGGCGCCGGGAAGTCGACGAAGTGCTCGAAGTTCACGTCCCACAGCCAGGACAGGTCTTCGCCGTCGGGCACCTGGCCGTTCACCGAAATGACCGCTCCGGCAACGTCACTGGAGACCATCGACAGCGCCTCCTGCCAGCCGGCGGGGTTCTTGGCCAGCAGCATGCGCACGGTGTGCTCGCCGACCTGCAGGGTCCGGTAGCGGCCGGCGACCTCGTCGACCGTCGACACCGCCGCCACCGCCGCGGCGGGCGACGCGCCCAGCGCCACCGCCGCGGCGACTGCCTGCGTCGCGTTGCCGCGGTTCACCGTGCCGGGCAGGGCCAGCGTCATGGGTGCGGTAAAGCCTTCGGGCCCATAGATGTTCGTCTCGTCGTACCACCACTGCGGAGCCGGCCGGGAAAAATCGCAACCGGTCGAATACCAGTGCCCGTTCTCCCGGACGATCACCTCACCGCTGCGCGGACAGCTCACCGAGTCGCCCGACCAACCGCCGCCGGCGGCCACCCACACCACGTTGGGACTGTCGTACGCCGCCGATGTCACCAGCACGTCGTCACAGTTGGCCACCACCACAGCCGACGGGTGCCGGGCCAACCCGGCGCGCAACGTCCGTTCGATGTGGTTGATCTCGCCGACCCGGTCCAGCTGGTCACGGGACAGGTTGAGCAACACGATCACCGACGGGTCGACCGCGTCGGAAACGTGCGGTACGTGCATCTCGTCGACTTCGAGGGCGGCCAGTGTCGCCTTACGGGAACCAGCCAACGCGGCGATGAGGCCCGCGTCCATGTTGGCGCCCTCGCTGTTGGAGGCCACCGGCCCGATGGTCGCCAGCGCCGCGGCCGTCATCCGCGTCGTCGTGGACTTGCCGTTGGTGCCGGTGACAACGACGGACCGCCGCCCGGAACCGAGCTGCCCCAGGATCGACGGGTCCAGCTTCATCGCGACGAGCCCGCCGATCATGGCGCCGGCACCGCGGCCCGTCACGCGTGACGCCCAACGGGCGGCGGCGCCCGCGCCCAGCGCGACACGTCCTCGTGCGGTGATCATCCCCGGAAGTCTAAGAGGGCAGCCCCGGATGTGACGACACGTGTGAGGGTGCCCACTTACGGCAGTCGGATGCTCGGCCGCTTGCGCACGATGCCGTCGTCGAGCATCTGCTGGAAGTGGTCGATGACCGTTTGCTCGATGGGCCGGTACACCAATCCCAGTTCGCTCTGGCTGCGGCTGGCGTCGAAGACCAGCGGGTATCCCACGTTGGTGTCCACGAACTCGCGCGTCAGCCCGAGCACCGGCGCGACAGCCTTCACGGCGACCTTGGGCACGTTGAGCCACGGGAACGGATACAGCACGCCGAACTCGCCGCGCAGGATCTGGCCGATCTCGAGCAGGCTCAGCGACGCGGCGTTGACGAGGTAGCGGTCGTGCGCCTCGGGGGTGAAGCCGGCGCGCACGTGGGCGTCGGCGACATCGCGGACGTCCACGACGCCAGAGGTCAGCTCCGGTGCGCCGGTCAGCATGGTGCCGTCGGCGAACTGCTTCATGGTGGCCAGGCTGGCCGAGTCGCTGGCGCTGGTCAGGGAGGGCCCGAGCACCAGGCCGGGGTGGATGGTGACCAGATCCCAGCGGTTCTGCGCCTTCTGGTACTTCCAGGCCTCCTGCTCGGCCACGGTCTTGGAATACGAGTACGGCTGGTGGTCGACACTGCTGGTGGTGTTCCACTGGTCCTCGGTGAAGACGCCGCCGGGGACGTCGCGGGATTCGCGGGCGTCACCGTAGATCGCCACCACGCTGCTGGTCAGCACCACGCGCTTGACGCTCTCGGTGCGGTTGACCGAATCCAGCACGTTGCGGGTGCCTTCCAGCGCGGGGCGCACGAGCGACTCCTGCGCGTCGGTGACGCCCTGCAGCAGGAACGGTGACGCGGTGTGCATGACGAGCTCGCAGCCGGCCATCGCCTCGTCGAAGCTGCCGATGTCGAGCAGATCCGCCTTGAAGAGCGTGAGCTTGCCGGGATGGTCGGCCGACAGCTTGTGCAGGTGCTCGAGGCCTGTCGGCTTCTGCGGGTTGCGCACCGTGCCGTGCACGGTATGCCCGGCTTCGAGGAGGTAGCGGACGATCCAGCTGCCGATATACCCGCTGGCGCCGGTGACGAGGACGGGGGCGTCGGGGGCGATCGTGGTCATGCCCGTGACGATAGCGTCGAGCACCTCGTCGAGGGCGGTCATCGCCTGATTCGGACGGCGACACGCTGTGGTGCCCGCCGAATCTTGTCAGGGGTCCGTGCCATCCTTGCCACGTGGGCGAAACCAACCTCGGCTGGGGCCGACCGGCCACCGATGCCGGTGCGGGTTGGGCCGTCGTCGACGTCGAGACGTCAGGTTTCGATCCCGGCCATGCCCGCGTCATCAGCGTCGCGGCGCTGGCCCTCGGCGGCGACGGCAACGTCGAGCATTCGTTCAGCAGTCTGCTCAATCCGGGCGTCGATCCCGGCCCCACGCACGTGCACGGCCTGACCTCCGAGATGCTGGCGGGACAGCCGACGTTCGGTGAGGTCGTCGGTGACCTCGCTGCCGTGCTGTCCGGGCGCACGCTGGTCGCCCACAACGCCGGTTTCGACTACGCCTTCCTGGCCGCCGAGTGCGAGCGCGTCGGCGCGGTGCTGCCCGTCGACAGCGTCATGTGCACCGTCGAGCTGACCCGCCGGCTCAACCTGGGCACCGAAAACCTGCGCCTCGAGACGCTCGCGACGCACTACGGCGCGACGCAGATTCGCCCGCACGACGCCCTCGACGACGCCATGGTGCTGGCCCAAATCCTCAAACCGGCGCTGGCCGCGGCGCGTGAGCACCGGCGCTGGCTGCCCATTCGGAATGTGGGTCGCAAGCGCTGGCCCAGTGGCGCCATCACGCATGACGAACTCCGGCCGCTGAAGGTGCTGGCGTCCCGGCTGCCATGTGATTACGCCAACCCGGGCCGGTTCGTACCGGGACAGCCCTTGGTGCAGGGCATGCGGGTGGCGCTGTCGGCCGAGATGGTCCGCACGCACGAAGAGATCATCGAGCGCATCGTGCACGTCGGGCTGTCCTACTCCGACAGCGTCGACGCCCAGACCTCGCTCGTCATCTGCAACGAGCCGGCGCCCGTGCAGGGCAAGGGCTATCAGGCTCGCGAGCTCGGCGTGCCGCTCGTCTCCGACGCCGAATTCATGACGCTGCTCGGCCATGTGGTCGGCGGCTCGGATGTCGAGGAATTCGTCGACCGGACCCCGGCCGGCGACCAGTTCATGCTGTTCTAGCAGTCTCTGCTAAAAACTTTGGTCACTTTGATTGCGCTGGTCACGGTAGATAACTAGCGTCACATTTCCGGCGGCTTCTTGTCGGTGGTTCGAACTAGTGTTCGAGTATGGGATTGAGTGATCCAGCCGCTGTCGAGGAGGCGTACGCCGCCTACGAAGCTGCGCACGCGCGGCTCGCATCCCTGGATTACAGCGGTCTGGATGTGGCGACATTGTTGGCGTTGAAGTCCCGCCGCGAAACCCTCAAATGCGCGGCCGAAGCCGTCGATAACCGGATCCTGGCTGCCGCGCAGTCTCAGGTCGCGGCCCGGGAGTTGGGGGCGAAGAACTGGGCTGAGGTGCTGCGCATCCGGTTACGCGTGGATACCACCGAAGCCCATCGTCGCGTCCGCGACGCCGCGCATGTGGCGCCGCGCACCGGGTTGACCGGAGAGCCGCTGCCGCCGCTGTTCGAGTTCGTCGCCGCGGCCCAGGCCGAAGGCGTGATCAACTCCGAGCACGTGAAAGTGATCACGGGGTTCATCAACAAACTCCCCGGCTGGGTCGACCCCGCCACCATCAGGCAGTTCGAACAGTCCCTGGTTGCCGGGGCGCGGCACCAAACCCCCGAAGAACTGCGGGCCGCCGCCGACGCGCTGCTCTACCTGCTCGATCAGGACGGACCGCTCCCTGATGATGCCGAACGCGCCCGCAAGCGCGGTGTCACCGTGTCCAAACAACGGCCTGACGGGATGTCGGATCTGCAGGGCACCCTGACCCCGGAAGCGCGGGCCTACCTCGACGCCCTGCTGGACAAGTACGCCGCCCCCGGCATGTGCAATCCGGCTGACCCGCAGCCCTGTATCTCCGGAACCCCGTCAGCGGAGCAAATCGCCTCCGACACCCGCAGCCCGGCCCAGCGCCGCCACGACGCCTGCACAACGCTATTCCGGATGCTGCTGTCCTCCGGAACGCTCGGTGAGCACAACGGCGTCCCGGTCAGCATCGTGGCCACCTGCACCGTCACCGAACTGGAGCAGCGTACCGGGGTCGCACTCACCCACACCGGCAGCAAGCTGCCCATCAAGGATCTGCTGCAGATGGCCGCCACCAATGGTGCCGACCACTACCTGGCGGTGTTCGACCAGCACAGTGAACAGCTGCTGTACCTGGGCCGAGCACGTCGCACCGCCACCGTCGCTCAACGCTTCGCGCTGTTCGCCCGGGATCGCGGCTGCACCAAACCCAACTGCACCGCGCCGGCCTCGCGCTGCCAAGCCCACCATGTTGACGCCGACTGGTGCGTCGGCGGCCTGACCAACATCACCACCCTTGCCCTCGCGTGCGGCTGCGACAACCGCCTCGCCGACACCGGCGGCTGGCACACCACCATGGCCAACGGCCGCGCCCACTGGACCCCACCACCACTGCTCGACGTCGGCCAACCCCGCACCAACCACTACTGGCACCCCACCCTCTACCCGCCCGAGGGCGGAGGCGACGACGGCGGCGAAACAGACAGTCCGACAGAATGATTGGGCGCGCCGCGGACAGTGCGCGCCAGGTGTGCCGTCGCCCGGTGCCGAAAGCGGGTGTTCAGCCCGCGATACGCCGGCTGAATGTGCCGTGGAACCCGATCGGCAAGTGGTGCTCCAAATGCGCAGTGGCCAGCGGCCCGTCCTCGATGGTGCGGGCATCGAAGATCACGAGTTGCGAACGATGGCTCCGCAGATCGTGATTGAGCACCAGCAGCCAACCGTCGTCCTCGGCGGCCGTGCGGGAGCGGGGTACGAACAACGGTTCACCCGTCTGGGCCAGACCGAAATCGAACGTGGTCTGTACGCCGGTTCGGTGGTCGATGCGCGTCACCGCGTTGTAGTGGCCCACGTCCTCGGTGGCCTTGCAGGCGTAGGTGACGTTGTGCTGCAGCGTCGAACGGCGCCAGTCGTACTGCGGGAATTCCATTGGCGCCGTTGCTGATAGCACCGTCTCGCTGATTCGTCCCGACTTGCTGATGCGGAAGCGCGAGAGGTGTCCGCGGGGCCACTCATCGATGGTCAGGTGCGCACGGGGATCGGTCGGATCGGCCGGGTCCTGCCACGCCTTACCGAGCTTGCCGAAGATGTCCGAGTCCTCGAACCGGAAGAACTCCACGACGGTGTCGGAGCCGTCCTCGAAGGCGTTGGTGACGTGGATGTGCGTCAGTGCCTCGTGCTCGATGATGCGGGGCTTGGACCCGTCCCGCGGCACCAGGGCGAACCGCGTCGAGCCGTTGCGGGTCTGGTATTCGAGGGCCTTCGCGAGCGATCGGGTTCGCAGCAGCGTCGGAATGTTGGGGCGCAACGGATCCAGCACGAACACCATGTGGTTCTCGGTGAGGGCGAAGTCGTGGTTCCACACCATGTCCCACAACTTCAGTGAGCTGATCTGGTGGCTCCGGCCGGCGCGGTCCACCTTGAAGCACCGCAGTCGCGGCGTGGGCAGCAGGTCGAGGCCGAAGTTGTAGACGTCGCCGGTGTGCGGATCCCATTTCGGGTGGGCGGAGAAGGAGCCGAGATAGCCGAGGCGGTCACCGTCGAAGCGCTTGTAGCCCAACGTGTCCAGTGAGTCCGGATCGATCTGGTACGGCGGGCCGCCCTCCCACATGGCCAGGAGTTCGCCGCAGATCGTGGCCATGTTGGTGTTGCCGGTGTTGGCCGGCGGCAGCAGGTTGCCGCGCAGGGTCGGGGCGTTGGTGGTGATGCCGCGCTGGCTCATCACATCGCCGCTGCGGTACTGCTTGGTGCGCACATAGCGGTTGGTGAAACGCACGGACTTCCCGTCGAGGACGAAACGGGACACCATGCCGTCGGCGTCGAACATGGTCTTGAGCACGGTGTCGCCGACCTCGAACTTGCCGGGGCCGATGCGGAACAGCGTGCCGGTCAGCTCGGGTGGCAGGGTGCCGTCGATGCGTGCGACCTGGTAGTCCATTTCGTCGTACAGCGACGCGAAGGCGCGGCCGTGCAACTGCTTGAGCGTGGGTTCCGCGGGCACTGTGGCTGTCATGCCACCTCCATCTGATGACGTGTGTCCTCAGTTTTGTGCCGCGCCCCGGCGATGTCAAGGTTTCAGGCGTCAACCGCCGAAGAGCAGGTACAGCCCCGTGAACGTGTAGCCGACCATCACCAGCATCATCGCGAGCTGCCCGGTGAGCTGATGGCGCTTGGGCAGTACGCGCAGCGCGCAGTCGTGTGCGGCGACGACGCCCGCGATGTGCCCCGCCACCACGAACAACACCTTCGTCGTGGCCAGCACCGACGGGTGCATGGACAGCACGTAATACACCTGCGCATCGTGCAGGCCCAGGAGCTGGAAGACGGTCTGCTGACCCTTCTCGACGAGATAGGTCAGGTAATGCGCGAACACGTAGCCGATGACGATCGGGATGAGGGAGTGCGCCATCAAACCGGGCAGCTCCCGGCGCCGCGCGCGGTCCACGCCGCCGGTGGCGCGGGCAGCGAGGCTGAACGACAGCGCGACCGTCGTGACAAACACCGCCAGCCCAAGGGTTTTCATCGCGGTGACCTGCCAGCCGCCGTGCGCGTGCGCTTCGACGAACCCCCGCCATGTCGGCGTCGCCGAGAAACTGTCGAAGGCCGTCGAGCCCAGCAGCACCGCGAGCACCGTCACCGTGGCCGGCCGGACCGGCAGTGTGGGTAGGTGATTGAACGGATTGCCGATGGCGATCTGCCCATCGGCGTTGCGCCGCACCGGCGCACACCGTGACGCCACCACGCTGTACACCTCGAACGGGTCGGCATGCGAGCACCACCGGGTGCCGCACACGACCGCCCCGGTCAGCGTCACACAGAGATAGACCAGCAGCCAGATACGCACGGCGCCAACCGAACCCGGGTCAGGGCTGGCCAGCTCGAGCCAGACGAACGCGAAGAGCCCGGCCGCCGCCGGCCAATAGCCGAGCCGCGCGGGATACGCGTCCCGGCTCAGCCGCAGCAGTCGGGCGATGGTCCGCACCGGCGACAACACCCGCCACACTGGGCCCAAAAGCACTGACAGCGCGACGATTCCGACCCACAGCAGTACGTAGAACACGCCCGGCAGCGGGTTGCCGGATTCGGCAGGCGCGACGATGGACGCCACCGCGACCCACACCGCGAACGCCAGAGCCAGCAGCCCGACCGTCCAGCGCGTGGCGGGCGCGTCGACGGCCGTCGTCACCCAGCGCGGCAACGGGCGTCCCGGCGTCTGCGGATCGAACCGCGGCTTGCGCCACGCCAGTGCCACCACCGCGAAGGTGAAGGTCAACGCCCATGCCGCGCCGATCAGGGCGTACGTCACGGGGATGGGCAGATCAGTCGATCCGCCCAGCCCGTGCGCGAGGACCGAAGAGGTCACTGCACCGTGATCGTGGCGACCGTCTTGTCCAGGTGGTGCAGCTCGACATCGACCTTGCCCGGCACGCTCACCGTGAACTGGAACTGCTGATCCTTCGCCGGCTTGATGTCGAAGGTGTGCTCGGGACTCGAGTGCACATGCAGCTGGTCGGCGGCGTCACTGTTGACCCGCAGGATGATCGGCTCGCCGAGTTTGGCCTGCACCTGCTGGTTGAGTGGCGTGGCGGTGCCGCCGGCGATGGTCACGTCGACGTAGACGCGCGCCGGCGGGGCCTGCTGGTTGCTGAACTGCGGTGTGGCACTTGCGGTGGAACTCGGTGAGTTGCCGGTCGACTTGTCGTTGCCACCGCAGCCCGCGAGCGCCAGGGCAACAGCGCCGGCCACGGCGAAGGTCTTCACAAATGTCACGCGGAACCGTCCTCATCGGTTGAACCTGTTGTCTCCGAATCGGTTTCGTCACCGTCGGAGCCGGCGCGCCGGTCTTTCATGGCCACCCAGGCCACGACCCCGGCCACGACGAAAGCGGGAGCGAACGCCGGCAGTGCCAACAATAGCGAGTGATCGGCGAGATAGGTCACGGCTGTCCGACGGGTTCCCTGGTCTCGGTGGCGCTGAACTGTTCGCGCGAATTGATCCGTCCGGCACCCCAACTCAGCAACGCGATCAGGATCAGCGAGCACACCAGCACGATCAGCGAGGCCGCCGGGTACAGCCACGACGGCACGTCGAGGTTGCGTTCGCGCTGCAGGACCTTGATCTCCTCCATGAAGTCGCGGGTTGTCGAGATCGCCGGTGTCTCCTCCGCGCCGATGCCCGGATCGGCAGGCAGGTAGACCGGAACCGCCGCCATGGTCCGGCCATCCTGCACGCGCAGCACCGTCTTCCACGTGCCCCACACCGGGATCGGGCGGGTCGACCGGTAGTGGCCGGGGCCCACCTGCTGCAGGTGGTCGACCACCAGGCCGCGCTCATGTTCGAGCTTGCCCTGCCAGGCCATCAGCGTGACCCATTCCGGGTCGTCACTGATCAGATTGGTCGGTGTGACCTGGATGTCGGCGTTGACCAGCCGCTGACCAGCCGGGCTCGGTGCCTCGGTGAGGGTGATCTGCGCGCGGGCGTGCTCCGGCACGGTCACGTTCAGGCCATTGGCCACGGCTGCGCCGATGACCAGGACGGTGGCGACCACGATGCCGATGCCGATCGGCCGCGCGGGCAGGCGCTGGCCCGCCAGGACGATGGCCAGCAGGGCGCCGCACATCCCCATGCCGATGGCAACGGGCGTCGACATCGTCAGCGCCTCGCCCCACATGCTGCTGGGCCACGGGGTGCGGAACAGGGCGTCGACCCAGAACGATTCCAGCCACATGCCGACGGTGCCCACCCCCAGGCCGGCCACCGCGCCGAACAGGATTGGGCGGTTGACGAGCGGGGTCAGGCCGATCAATTCGACGACGATCGCGGAGCCCAGGTACAGCGCACACCAGCTGTAGGGCGAGCCCAGGATGGGCCCGACGGCCAGTGCGACGAGTCCGCGGATGAACAACGCGAAGGCGATGGCGCCGAAGGTGGAGTAGCGGCCCAGCGTGAGTCGCGTGGCCACCAGCGACATGGCCGCCGCGGCGGCGATCAGCATGGGGTGCAGCACGAGCCGGAACTGTTCGACGCCGAAGTCGTATTCGACCGGGAATACCGACAGGCCGATCACCAGACCGCCGAAGGCCAGGTACGGCAGCACCTTGCTGCGGGCGGGCGGGGCGTCGGCGCCCATCGCGATATCGCCCTCGCGCTCCAGGAGCAGCGTGGCGACCAGCGACAGACCGGCGCCGCCGATGAGCATCAAATGTGTTGGGCCCCAGAGCGTGACATCCTGACCGAAGATCCGGTGCCAGATGTCGTCGAGCGGAAAGCCGATGAGCGCGTACAGCCCGCAACCGGCCATCAGCACGCCGCCGACGGGCGCGTACCAGGTCTTGGTGATCTTGATGGCCGCCGGGCCGGGTTTGTCGTACGGCAGGATGATCGACAGCGAGCCGGCGATGAACAGCAGGAACAGACCGACCAGGATGAAGTAGTGCGCCGGGTTGGCCAGCGGGCCGGCGTCGCGGCCCTTGCCGATGTGCAGGCTGACGTCCCAGATGAAGCCGAACATCGCGCAGATGATCGTCGAGATGAACAGCAGCGAGGGCAGCGCCACCCAGCTGGGCCGGTTCATCTTGCGGCCGGCCTTGTCCGCCAGGTTCTGCAGCCAGGTGATGCGGCGTTGCCGGTGCAGATAGCCGATCCACAACAGGCCGGCCGTGATGATGCCCGTGGCCACGGACATCCCGAGCACCTGGTCGAGGGCAGCGCCCCCGCCTTCGGTTCCGGCCGCGGCCACCACGGTGACCTGCTCGGCGAGTTGTGCTGCCATGTTCCACCCCACTATGTAGATGAACCCTGAACCTTACTCGTCGGTAATATTGCCAGAAGACCGCGTTTCAAACGGGAGTCCGTCTTCCTTCTTCGGATTTTGACATCATGTGGCAGTCGGAGGGAGGGGTTGCGTCAGATGGCTGACGACGGATCGGCCGCCGGATCAGGTGCCGCGCCGCAGCGCAGGTACTCCGGCAGGTCAGCGGAGGAGCGACGGGCCGATCGGCGGCGGCTGCTGCTGGACGCCGCGGAGGCGCTGTGGCGCGAGGGCGGACTGTCGGCACTGAGCGTCCGTGCGGTCTCGGCCCGCGCCAAACTCACCGACCGCTACTTCTACGAGCAGTTTGCCGGTCTCGGTGCGCTGATCGGCGCCGTCATCGACGATGTGTTGGAGGGGCCCTTCGCCGCGATGCTGGCCGGGGGCAGCGCGCCCGAGTCGGCGACCGTGCAGACCCGGCTGACGCTGGGCCTGGCCGGGTTCATCGAGCATGCCGAAAGCGATCCGCTGGCGGTCCGGATCTTCCTGACCGACGCCCGGCACATCGAATCGGTCTCCGAGCACATCCGGATCGCGCAGCACCGGGTGGCAGCCGCCATCTTGGCGCTGCTGCAGCCCGACCGCGATGCCGATCAGGAGAGCTTCGACGCGGCCTTGTTCTGCGTGGGCGGGGTGGCCACGCTGATCAACGAACGGCTGCTCGGCGAGTCGAAAGCCGTTACCGCACAAGACTTTGCCGAGCAGGCTGTCGGCTGGTGTGCCCGGGTCCTCCGGGTGCCGGAGGAGCCGGGCGCACCGAGCTGGTGATCTTCGACTAGTGTCCTGCGCCGTAAATTAGTTGATTAATTGTAGAATTGGCGGGTGGGAACCAGGGGTAGGCCGGTAGTCGA
>NZ_JBJIAL010000031.1:0-64820 GCF_045310895.1 Mycobacterium sp. SMC-18 | reverse complement strand
ACTGGACCAAGACCGCCGACGAGATCTTCGAACGACTCGGTTCATATCTTCAACGAATTCCCGGCGCAGGACACTAGCCGCGCGCGGCCCGGTTCACCGCCGACACGACGGCCCGCAGCGACGCCGTGGTGATCGACGGCGCGATGCCGACGCCCCACACCGTCTTGCCGCCGATCGATGCTTCGACGTAGGCCGCGGCCTGTGCTTCCTCGCCGGCCGACATGGCGTGCTCGGAGTAGTCCAGCACGTTGACGTGGAAGCCGACGGCGCCCAGCGCGTCGGTGAAGGCCGCCAGCGGACCGTTACCGGCGCCGACGATCTCGCGCTCCTCGCCGTCGATCTTCACGATGGCGGTGATGGTGTCGGTGCCGCCATCCTCTTCGGCCGCGTCGACGCGCTGCCGCATGCGCTCCAGCGGGGTGATGGGCGCCAGGTACTCCTCGTTGAAGACGTCCCACATCTCCTTCGGGGAGACCTCGCCGCCTTCACCGTCGGTGATCTTCTGGATGGCCTGGCTGAACTCCATCTGCAGCCGGCGCGGCAGCACCAGCCCGTGGTCGGCCTTCATGATGTAGGCGACGCCGCCCTTGCCGGACTGCGAGTTCACGCGGATGACGGCCTCGTACGTGCGGCCGACGTCCTTCGGGTCGATGGGCAGGTAGGGCACCTGCCACAGGATGTCGTCGACGTCCTGATCGGCCTCGTCGGCATCCACCTTCATCTGGTCCAGGCCCTTGTTGATGGCGTCCTGGTGGCTGCCGGAGAACGCCGTGTAGACCAGGTCGCCGCCGTAGGGGTGGCGCTCGGCGACGGGCAGCTGGTTGCAGTACTCGACAGTGCGACGGATCTCGTCGATGTTGGAGAAATCGATCTGCGGATCGACGCCACGGCTGAACAGGTTCAGGCCCAGCGTCACCAGGCAGACGTTGCCGGTGCGCTCGCCGTTGCCGAACAGGCAGCCCTCGATGCGGTCGGCGCCGGCCAGGTAACCCAGCTCGGCGGCCGCGACGCCCTCGCCGCGGTCGTTGTGTGGGTGCAGGCTCAGGATGATCGAGTCGCGCGGCGCCAGGTGCCGGTTCATCCACTCGATGGAGTCGGCGTAGACGTTGGGCGTTGCCATCTCGACGGTCGCCGGCAGGTTGACGATCAGCGGCCAGTCCGGGGTGGGCTGCACGATCTCGGCGACCGCGTTGCACACCTCGACGGCGTACTCCAGCTCGGTGCCGGTGTAGGACTCCGGCGAGTACTCGAACCGCCACAGTGTGCCCGGGTACTTCTTGGCCTCCTCGACGCACAGCTTGGCGCCGTCGGTGGCGATCTTCTTGACGGCATCGCGGTCCGCGCGGAACACCACGCGGCGCTGCAGGATGGACGTCGAGTTGTAGAAGTGCACGATGACGCGCGGCGCGCCGTTGCAGGCCTCGAAGGTGCGCTCGATCAGCTCGGGCCGGCACTGCGTCAGCACCTGGATGGTGACGTCGTCGGGGATCGCGCCCTGCTCGATGATCTCGCGGACGAAGTCGAAGTCGGTCTGGCTGGCCGACGGGAAGCCGACCTCGATCTCCTTGTAGCCCATGCGGACCAGCAGGTCGAACATCCGGCGCTTGCGCTCGGGGCTCATCGGGTCGATCAGGGCCTGGTTGCCGTCGCGCAGGTCGACCGCACACCAGCCGGGCGCGACGGTGGCGACCTTGTCGGGCCACGTGCGGTCGGGCAGGGAGATGTTCTCGACCTCGGCGGCGAAGCTGCGGTACCGGTTGACCGGCATCGCGGAGTTGCGCTGGGTGTTCCAGGACGGCTGGCCCTCGCGGCGCGGGCCGGACGGGGTGGTGATGGCGCGTACCGACGAGAACGAGTCGGCAGAAGAATCGGGAGAGTAGGTGGTCACGGTTTTTTGCTCCGGTCTGTCTGGATGGGACCTAGAAGGTCAGGACCGGCGCATCTCAAACCCCCGCGACGGGAGGCCGGTCGGATCAGACCCCGTCGCGGCGTCCGAGGAGGAGCACCCGCGCGCTATACATCACCGGTCAGTTTACTCCCGTCCAGTAGTTCCCCAAAACCCGGTCACGTTGTCCCGAGACAACCTGCTGGCCAGGTGTAATGGGCAGCGCGCTCACAGTGCCGATACAGTTCGACCGTGTTGACGAGATGGTTGTTGAGCCTGGACCGCAGCTGGAAGATCGGCATCGCGGTCGCGCTCGCCGTCGTCATCGGCCTCGTGGTGTGGCAGACCGAGTTCCGCGGGCCGACGCCGGAGTGCAAGCCGGTGCGCGACATGCTCGACTACAACAAGGCGCAGGCCGCGCAGATCGAGTCGAAGATCGACAAGAACTCGGGCGGCGTCCCGACCATCGCCGAGGAGACGGCCTACCGGGCGTGGGCCGACGGCATGGCAGAACGCGCGCAGAAGGTGACCGGTGACAAGGTCGCCGCCAACGCCGTGCAGCTGGCGGCCCTGGCCTCGCAGTTCACGTCAGCGCTGGACGCCTACCGGATCGCCGCCCAGGGCCGGGCGCCCGGCGCCCCCGCACCGACAGAGGCCTACCAGTTGTCGGCGATCAACGTGCAGATCACCGAACAGATGAAGGCGCTGACCGACGCCTGCCCGGCGCAGCGGAAGCTCACCGACATCTTCTGACCCGGGCGAGAGTGACGAAGGTCTCGCGCGTTGCAGGTCGGGCAGGCGACCGGGCAACAAAAACGGCTTCGTCCCTCCCTTATCCTTGTGGGCAGCATTGATGCGAATGCTTGCTGCCAATTCAGAGAAGGAACGCGAACAGTGGCGCTCGTCGTCCAGAAGTACGGCGGATCCTCGGTGTCTGACGCCGAGCGGATCCGCCGAGTCGCCGAGCGAATCGTCGAAACCAAGAAGGCCGGCAATGACGTCGTCGTCGTGGTCTCGGCCATGGGCGACACCACAGATGATCTGCTGGATCTGGCTCGCCAGGTATCGCCGGCGCCGCCCGCCCGGGAGATGGACATGCTGCTCACCGCGGGTGAGCGCATCTCGAACGCCCTGGTCGCCATGGCCATCGAGTCGCTCGGCGCGCAGGCCCGGTCGTTCACCGGCTCGCAGGCCGGCGTCATCACGACCGGCACACACGGCAACGCCAAGATCATCGACGTCACCCCGGGCCGCCTGCGCGACGCCCTCGACGAGGGCCTGATCGTGCTGGTCGCCGGCTTCCAGGGCGTCAGCCAGGACAGCAAGGACGTCACCACGCTGGGTCGTGGCGGCTCGGACACCACCGCCGTGGCGCTGGCCGCCGCGCTGAACGCCGACGTCTGCGAGATTTACACCGACGTGGACGGCATCTTCACCGCCGATCCGCGCATCGTGCCCAACGCCCGCCACCTGGACACCGTCTCCTTCGAGGAGATGCTGGAGATGGCGGCCTGCGGAGCCAAAGTGTTGATGCTGCGCTGCGTGGAATACGCCCGCCGCTACAACGTTCCGATTCACGTCCGGTCCTCGTACTCCAACAAGACCGGAACCATCGTCAAAGGATCGATCGAGGACATCCCCATGGAAGACGCCATCCTCACCGGAGTCGCGCACGACCGCAGCGAGGCGAAGGTCACCGTCGTCGGCGTTCCCGACGTTCCGGGCTATGCCGCCAAGGTGTTCCGCGCGGTCGCCGACGCCGACGTGAACATCGACATGGTGCTGCAGAACATCTCGAAGGTGGAGGACGGCAAGACCGACATCACCTTCACGTGTTCGCGCGAGAACGGCCCGGGCGCCGTCGAGAAGCTGACGTCCCTCAAGGACGAGATCGGTTTCTCGCAGGTGCTGTACGACGATCACATCGGCAAGGTGTCGCTGGTGGGCGCCGGTATGCGCAGCCACCCCGGCGTCACCGCCAAGTTCTGCGAGACGCTGGCCGAGGTCGGCGTCAACATCGACCTGATCTCGACCTCCGAGATTCGAATCTCGGTGCTGGTCAAGGACACCGAGCTGGACACGGCCGTCTCGGCGCTGCACGAGGCCTTCGGTTTCGCGAGCGAAGAGGCCGCAGTCGTATACGGCGGGACGGGGCGCTAGTCATGGTGAACATCGGTGTGGTGGGTGCGACCGGCCAGGTCGGCCAGGTCATGCGCAAGCTCCTCGAGGAGCGCGAATTCCCGGCGAGTTCCGTGCGGTTCTTCGCCTCGGCGCGGTCCGAGGGCAAGAAGCTGACGTTCCGCGGCCAGGAGATCGAGGTCGAGAACAGCGAGACCGCCGACCCTTCGGGTCTGGACATCGCGCTGTTCTCCGCCGGCGCGACCATGTCGCGCGTGCAGGCGCCGCGCTTCGCCGCGGCCGGCGCCATCGTCGTCGACAACTCGTCGGCGTGGCGCAAGGATCCCGATGTGCCGCTGGTGGTTTCGGAGGTCAACTTCGACCGCGACGTCCGTGGTAAGCAGCTCGCCAAGGGCATCATCGCCAACCCCAACTGCACCACCATGGCCGCCATGCCGGTGCTCAAGCCGCTGCACGACGAGGCCGGGCTGACCCGGCTCATCGTGTCGAGCTACCAGGCGGTGTCCGGTTCCGGGCTCGCCGGGGTCGACGAGCTGGCCTCGCAGGCCCGCGCCGTCATCGGCGGCGCCGAGCAGCTGGTGCACGACGGATCGGCACTGGAGTTCCCGGCGCCCGTGAAATACGTTGCGCCCATTGCCTTCAACGTCATCCCGCTGGCCGGTTCGCTCGTCGACGACGACTCGGGCGAGACCGACGAGGACCAGAAGCTGCGCAACGAGAGCCGCAAGATCCTCGGCATCCCGGAGCTGGCCGTGAGCGGTACCTGCGTGCGCGTGCCGGTGTTCACCGGGCACTCGCTGTCGATCAATGCCGAATTCGCGCAGCCGCTCTCGGTGCAGCGGGCCCGCGAACTGCTGGCCGACGCGGCCGGGGTGTCGCTTGTCGACGTGCCGACGCCGCTGGCTGCCGCCGGCGCAGACGACTCGCTGGTGGGCCGCATCCGCCAGGACCCGGGCGTGCCCGACGGTCGCGGCCTGGCCCTGTTCGTCTCGGGTGACAACCTCCGAAAGGGCGCGGCGCTCAACACTGTTCAGATCGCCGAACTGCTCGCCTCGCGCTGATCTTGCGGGCGGGGGCAGCGTCGATCGCGGCGCTGGTGCTCGGGCTCGGCATGCAGGTGCCGGCGGCGCAGGCCGATCCGCCTGCGCCGGTACCGACGCCGGTGCTCAAACCACTGCTTGTCGGGCAGGTGACACGCATCGGACCGGTGGCCGGAACCGGCACGCCGACAGCCGATTACGGCATCGGTGCGACGGACCTCTGCGAGTTCATGGAGTTTCCGAGCGGCATCCTGCAGATCTGCGGCGACAGCTTCGCGGGGCAGGGTGTCGGATTCGGGGGCTGGTATGCGCCCGTTGCGCTGCACGTCGAGACCGACTCCGTCAACTCTCCGGACGGACTGCGGTACCGCGGCGTCATGGGCGTCGACAAGCCGCTGTTGGCCGACGCCAAAACTCCTGGCACGTCACAACTTCCGGCCGGCGTGGTGAGTATCAACCGGGAGAACTACCTGTTGATCACCACCACGCGTGACCTGAAACCGGAGAGCTCGCGACTGGTCAAGGCCGACCCGGCGCGCACGGCCTGGCCGACCGTGCCGGGCTCTGTGCGGCCGGCCGGATATGCCGGGGGAGCGCAGAGTCAGATCACGGGCTATTACGACCCGGTCCCCACCACGGACTCGCCGCGCGGCTGGGTTTACCTGGTCGCCAACAACTTCGACCGCAGCAGCCCGGCCTACCTCTACCGGGCCACGCCGCAGGCGTTCACCGACAGGTCCAGTTGGCAGGGCTGGTCGGCGCGCGGCGGCTGGGGCAAACCGCCGACTCCGTTGTGGGGCGACCTGATCGGTGAGATGAGCATGAAGCAGGTCGACGGCAAGACGGTGCTGTCCTACTTCAACAGCAGCACCGGCAACATGGAGGTCCGCGTCGCGAATACGCCGACGGAACTCGGCACCGCTCCCGTGACGACCGTCGTCGTGGCCGGCGGCTGGCCGGAGCAGGCCGACGAACTGCCTGAGCCGCAGGACAATCAGCTGGCGCAGCCGTACGGCGGCTACATCTCGCCGGGCTCGACGCTCGACGAACTGCGCATCCTCGTCAGCCAGTGGAACACCACGCCGCGCGATACCGCGCCGTACCGCGTCATCCAGTTCGCGGTGAATCCGGCCAAGCCGTAGACGCTGTTGTCAGCGCAGCACCAGGTCGATCCCGGCGCTGTCGAAAACGTCGAGCAGCCCCGTCCAGGTGTGAGAATCCAAGGCCTTCTTGGCTTTTGAGCTGTCGGCCAGGACAAAGCGGAACGGCTCGTCGTCCGGCGTGCCGAAGCCGCCGCCGAGGCAGTCGGCCAGGGCATCCAGATTACTGCCGAAGTAGCCGCCGGCGCCGTTGACCGCGTGGCCCAGCTCGGTGAAAAGGTCTGCGCGGGAATGGATCCGCGCACCCCGCACGGTGAACGTCTTCACGCTCCTCCGATCTGGCAGAACGTCTCGTAGTGGTCGCCGGTGTAATAGAACTCGGGTGGGTCGGTCGGTGGCTCGCCGCCGGTGATGACCCGTCGCGTGCCACGGGTCTTCGCGCCGGGCGTGGGCACCGTGTACTCGTGGTAGTAGCCGCGCTGCTGGTTCGGTAGTCGGCGTTCGAAGTTGCCGAACACGATGCCGTCCCGCGAATAGGGGAACGGCCCGCCGCGGTGGATGAGGTTGACGGTGGTGGCCGCCTCGGTCGGCAGCGACGACAGTTCGCAGACGGGTAGCCCGGATTTGTTCTGGCGCGTTGGTGACGGCGCGTGGGCGGTCGGTGATGCGGTCGGAGCCGGCCCGGTGAGCGTGGCGGAGTTCTTCGCACACGCCGGGGTGAGGGTCAGCAGCAACGCGGTGCCGCACGCGAGGGCCGCGGCGCGCAGGGTGGTTCTGGACATCGCACCTTTTCTGCCGCGTCTGATATCGGAGCGTCGGCCGGCCCCCAAAGCCCGGCCGAAGCTCCGCTACACAGGCCACGCTACCGCGCCGCGCGCCTCATAGCTGATTCTTACGCGCAACCTAGCCACCGCAGTGGTTGATGGACGGATCATCGATGACATGAGTGAGGAAACCCCTAACCAAACGCCAGAGACGCCGGACACCCCGACGGACTCGTTCCCGCCCGTAGCAACGGCCACCGCAGTGGCTGCACCGCCCGCCGAGCACAAGCCCAGCAAGCTGAACAAGGTGCTCGCCTGGGTCGGCATCGTCGCGGGCATCGTCTTCATCGTCACGACGATCTTCTTCTCGGGCTTCGTCCTCGGCGCGCACTCCGGCGGCGGCCATCACGGCTGGCACAAGCACCACCGCGGGCAGGGCACCGCCGAGTTCCGCGAGGGTCATGGACCGCGCGGCGGCGGCATGTGGCACCCGATGTTCCCGGGCGGTCCGGGCTGGCAGGGGCCCAACGGTCCCGGTTGGCAGGGCCCGGGTGGTCCCGGTGGTCAGGGCCCCGGTGGCCCCGGACCGCAAGCGCCGGGCCAGCCCGGCCCCACCCAGCCGGGTCGCTGACCCAACCAGTCCCGCATCACACGACAGGCCGTGCCCGACCAGGGTGCGGCCTGTCGTCTGCGCTAGGCCTGTCCGTCGGCCGCCGGGCGGTTCGCGGCCACTGCTCGATAGCCGGTGGTCAGCAGTTCGACGATCCGTTCCTCGAGCTCGGTGGAGTCGTCGTCGGCGGCGATGGTCGACACGTACATGGCGGCACCCGCCGCCATGATCAGGACGGCGCGCGCGTCCAGTTCCGCACTGCGCCGCTCCTCAGCGGTTTGTGCTCCGACGTCGTCGGCGAACAGTTCGACCGCCGGTCCCGTGAACCGATTCCACAGCGATCGCCCCAGCTGTTTGTCTTCGACCAAAGCCTGGGTCAGGTCGGGTGCCGCAGCCTTCATGTCGGGGCGGTTGAACAGGGCACGGCTGCCCCGGACGACGAAATCTATCCAGCCGTAGACATCGGTTCCATCAAACGGCGTCAGGTCGGGTGCCACGCCCATCACCGCATCGATGACCAACGCGGCCTTCGACGGCCAGCGTCGCGCCAGGCTGGCGCGTGTGACGCCGGAGCGTTGCGCGACGAGCCGCATGCTCAATGCCTGAAACCCGACCTCCGACAGGAGCTCCCGGGTCGCGGTGAGTACGCGGTCGTCGATACTCGCGTCCCGCGGCCGACCCGGACCTGACTGACTGCTCACGGGTCCATCATCACAGCACCCGACTGTTGGCGATGCCATTGACGTCACCCCGTTAATTAGTGTACCACTGGATCACTAATTAAGGAGTTGTCGATGACCGCCGGTGCGAAGGTGACTGCGTTCACCGTGGTGATGCTGTTGGTCGCCGCCGCGCTCGTGGTGGTGTTCGGCCAGTTCCGGTTCGGGGCGGGCGAGCGGTATCACGCCCGCTTCGCCGACGCCTCACGCCTGACAGCCGGGCAGGACGTGCGGATGGCCGGGTTGCCGGTGGGCAAGGTCGACCGGGTGTCGCTGCGTCCCGACAACACCGTCGACGTGCTGTTCAGTGTCGATTCGCGCTACCGCCTGTACACGTCGACCAGGGCCGTCATCCGCTATCTGAACCTCACCGGCGACCGTTATCTCGAATTGGCCTTCGCCGCAGGAGATTTGCACGAGCTGGCTGCGGGGGCGACCATCCCGCTGAGTCACACCCAGCCCGCCGTGGATCTCGACGCGCTCCTGGGCGGCCTGCGTCCCGTGCTCAAGGGCCTCGACGGCGACAAGGTCAACGCCATCACCGCCGCCGTCATCGATCTGCTCCAGGGCCAGGGCGGTGCTGTGTCCCAACTGCTTTCGACGACAGGAAACTTCGCGCAGAATCTCTCCGGCCGCGATCAGCTCATCGGCGACGTCGTCACCAACCTCAATACAGTGCTCGGCAGCGTGGATTCGAAGAGCCGGCAGTTCGGCACCAGTATCGACACGCTCCAGCAACTGCTGACCGGTCTGGCGCATGACCGTGACCCCATCGCCGGAGCCATCGGCCCGCTGGCCGCGTCGTCGGCGGAGCTGACCCAGATGCTCGAACGCTCCCGGCGGCCGGTCCAGGGCGTCCTCGAGAATGTGCGTCCCTTCGCGCAGCGGGTCTACGAGCGCAAGGCGGAGGTCAACGCCGCCATCGAGCCCCTCGCCGAGAGCTATCTGCGGCTCAATTCACTTGGCGCGTATGGTGCGTTCTTCAACATCTTCTTCTGCTCCAGCAAGATCAAGCTCAGCGGGCCGGCGGGTAGCGACATCATCATTCCCATCGGCGGAGCTCCCGACCCATCGAAGGGCCGGTGCTCGGAGAATGGGTGATCGCCGTATCGGGCTGCGCGGCCGCGCGATCCTGGCCTGTGTTGCCGCCGCTTTGTCGGGGTGCCAGTTCGACGGATTGAATTCCCTGTCGTTGCCGGGCACGGCCGGCCACGGCCCGGGCTCCTTCGAGGTGACCGTCGAGCTGGACAACGTCGTTGGCCTGCCGCAGAATTCGCCGGTAAAGGTCGGCGACGTGACAGTGGGAAGCGTCTCCGGCGTCGCCGTCAGGCAGCGCGCCGACAGCACCGTGTATGCGGCCGTTCGTCTTTCGCTGGACCGCCACGTGGATCTCCCCGAAAACGTGTCGGTGATGGTCGGGCAAACCTCGCTGTTGGGCTCCCAGCACGTCGAACTGGTGCCCCCGACCGCGCGGCCGGCAGCCGCCAAGCTGGCCGACGGCGCGTACCTCCGGCTCAGCCGGGTAGGTCACTATCCCACCACCGAAGAGGTGCTGGCCGCGCTCGGTGTCATCGTCAACAACGGCAATCTCGGTGCCCTGCAGGATATTACGAACGAGGCTTACGCCGCCGTGGCCGGCCGCGCGACGACGTTCACCGGATTGGTGGCGAAGCTGGCCGAGTTGACCGGCTTCCTCGATGCGCAAACGGGCACCATCATCACGGCGATCGAAGGCGTCGACCGGACAGCGGCAGCGTTGGCGCACGGCGCCGGCGCGCTGGCGCGGACGCTGGAGACGCTGCCCGCCGCACTCGATGCCCTGAACCGAAATCGCGCCGACATCGTCGCGGCGTTCGCCGCACTGCGCCGATTGGCGTCGACTGCCGAACGCGTTCTGTCGCAGACCAAGGACGACTTCGCTACCGATGTCAAGGACACATTTCCCATCATCAAGGCCCTCAACGACAACGCCGACGACTTCATTCACGATCTGGAAATCCTGCCCACGTTCCCGTTCTCCCAGAAGTACCTGCGTAACGCCGTTCGAGGCGACTATCTCAACGTCTTTTCGACGTTCGACCTCACCCTTCGGCGGCTCGGCGAAAACATGCTCACCACATCGGCCCTCGACCCGAACATGCCGCGGCTGTCCGAGATCGTCAATCCGCCGGATTTCCTGATCGGTGCGCTCGCCAATCTGTCCGGCCAGGCCGCCGACCCGTTCCAGATTCCGCCCGGAACTGCCACCCAGCACGGTGCTAAGCCGTGAAAGACGTTGTTGCAGCACGACTTATCGAAAGGAATCCGCGCAGAATGGCACCCGATCCCTTCCAGCCGGCCAAGCTCGGTCCGATCACGTTGCGTAATCGGGTCATCAAGGCCGCGACGTTCGAGGCGGCGACGCCGGATGCGCTGGTCACCGATGATCTGATCCGTTATCACCGGCTGCCCGCTGCGGGTGGGGTGGGGATGACGACGGTGGCCTATTGCGCGGTGGCCCCGGGTGGGCGTACCGATGGGTGGCAGTTGTGGATGCGCCCGGAGGCGATCCCGGGGCTGCAGAGGTTGACCGCGGCGGTGCATGGCGAGGGGGCGGCGATCAGCGCGCAGATCGGGCATGCCGGCCCGGTCGCCAATGCCCGCACCAACAAGGCCACGGCGTTGGCGCCGGTGCGGTTGTTCAATCCGCTGTCGATGCGCTTTGCCCGCAAGGCCACCCGGGCCGATATCGACGAGGTGATGGCCGCGCACGCGAACGCCGCCCGGTTGGCGATCGACGCCGGGTTCGACGCCGTCGAGGTGCACCTGGGCCACAACTACTTCGCGTCCTCGTTCCTGTCGCCGTTGATCAACAAGCGCCGCGATGAGTTCGGTGGCTCGCTGTACAACCGGGCCAAGGTGGCCCGCGGCACGGTGCAGGCCGTACGGGAGGCTGTGGGTGATCGGATCGCGGTGATCGCCAAACTCAACATGAGCGATGGCGTCCGGGGCGGTATCCCGATCCAGGAGTCGCTGCAGACGGCCACCTGGCTGCAAGAGGACGGCGCCCTGGATGCGCTCGAACTCACCGCGGGCAGTTCGTTGGTCAATCCGATGTACCTGTTTCGTGGTGATGCCCCGGTCAAGGAGTTCGCCGCGAATTTCAGGCCGCCGATCAGCTGGGGCATCCGGATGAGCGGCCACAAGTTTTTCCGCGAGTACCCGTACCAGGAGGCCTACCTGCTCGAGCAGGCCCGGCAGTTCCGGGCCGAACTGTCGATGCCGCTGATCCTGCTCGGCGGCATCACCAACCGCGAGAGCATGGATTTGGCCATGGCCGAGGGTTTCGAGTTCGTTGCGATGGGCCGGGCCCTGCTCGCCGAACCGGACCTGCTGGGCCGTATCCAAGCCGACAAGACGGTGAAATCGGGCTGCACACACTGCAATCTGTGCATGCCCACCATCTACAGCCGGACCCACTGCGTGGTCACCGGCAAGCCGAACTGAGATAGGAGCGGTATGGGCGACTTTGATGGCCGCGTTGCGCTGATCACCGGCGGCGCACGAGGAATGGGCCGATCGCACGCGGTGGCACTCGCCGAGGCGGGCGCGGATATCGCCATCTGCGACCGGTGCGAGAACAGCGACCAGATCGCATACCCGTTGGCGACGGAAGCGGATCTGGCCACCACGGCCGAGATGGTCGAGGCGACCGGAAGGCGTTGTCTCACAGCGAAACTGTCGACGGCCGACCGCGGTGCGCTGGAGCAGTTCGTGGCCCGCGCCGAGTCGGAGCTCGGGCGCGTGGACATCGCCGTCACCAATGCCGGCGTCAGTGCGATCGCGATGCTGCCCGATGTCCCGTCGGCACAGTGGGATGAAGTGATCGGGTCCAATCTCACCGGCACGTTCAACACCATCGCCGCGGTGGCGCCCGGGATGATCACGCGCGGATTCGGCCGGATCGTCACGGTGTCCTCGATGCTGGGCCGCAGCGGTAATTTCGCGCAGGCCGCGTATGCCGCCTCGAAGTGGGGCGTCATCGGACTGACCAAGGTCGCCGCGCACGATCTGGCCGGGTACGGCATCACCGTCAACGCGGTGGCGCCCGGCAACGTCGAAACCCCGATGACCTTCAACGACGCGTTGTTCGGCACCATGCGACCCGATCTGGAAAAGCCGACGCTCGCCGACGTGGAATCGGTGTTCGCGTCGTTGCACCTGCAGCCGGTGCCCTTCATGAAGCCCGCGGAGATCACGCGGGCGGTCATGTTCCTGGCGCACCCGGACAGCACCCACATCACCGGGACGGTCCTGCCGGTCGATGCGGGGGCCACCGCCCGGTTGACCGGCTGACACGAGGGCCGCAACTGGCATCATCGAAGCCATGACTGCGCGCCCGATCTGGTTCACAGCCTGCGTCACCGCGGCCCTGGCCCTGGCGCCGGCCGCTGCCGCCAGGCCGTCGGACCCGGGTGTGGTGTCGTACGCCGTACTGGGCAAGGGATCCGTGGGCAATGTGGTCGGCGCACCGATGGGCTGGGAGTCCACCTTCACCGCGCCGTTCCAGGGCTTCTTCGTCGATCTCCCGGCGTGCAACAACTGGGCCGACATCGGACTGCCCGAGGTGTACGGCGACCCGGACCTGGCGTCGTTCAACGGCGCCGTGGCGCAGACGACGGCCACCGATGACAGCCACGCGGCCAAGCAGGTGGTGGGTGTATTCGCGACCGCCGAGGCCGCGTCACGGGCGTTCCACCGGGTCGTCGACCGGACCGCCGGCTGCTCGGGCCAGACCACCGCGATGCACCTCGAGGACGGCCGGACCGAGGTGTGGAGCTTCGCGGGCGCGCAGGCGGGCCCGGCGGACGAGGCGTGGGTCAAGCAGGAAGCGGGCACCGATCGCCGCTGTTTCGCGCAGACCCGGCTGCGGGAGAACGTTCTGCTGCAGGCGAAAGTCTGCCAATCCGGCAACGCCGGCCTCGCGGTCAACGTGCTGGCCGGAGCCATGCAGAACGCGTTGGGGCAATGACCATGTCCGGGGTGAGTCAGGCATCGCACATATATTGCGCAGATTTTTGTCGGTGCCTCATGGCATCGTCGGACGAACAGGTAATGCTCGGGACGCGTCTGACGGTGTAACGCAGACTTGGTCCGGGAACACCAACCAACGGATGCGGGGCCAGGCCCCCGGTCCCGGAAGGGGATGTTCAGATGGGCACCGCTACCGCCATGTGTCGTCCGCACGCCGAATACCCCGAGTTGTCGAGCGCGTACAGCGCCGCGCTGCTGGCCGGCGGCGGGTGTCTGCGGGACGGACCGGTGGGCCGCGTCGGCCTCGAACTCGAGGCGCACTGCTTCGACCTGTCCGACCTGACGCGGCGTCCCGGCTGGGATGAGCTCACGCAGGCCGTCGAGGCCGTTCCGCAGCTGCCCGGTGGCAGCACGATCACCATGGAGCCCGGTGGCGCCATCGAACTGTCGGGTCCGCCGCTGGACGGCGCCGGGGCCGCCATCGCGGCGATGCAGGCCGATCAGGCCGTGCTCCGGGAGTCGTTGCGGCGCCGCGGTCTGGGGCTGCTGCAGGTCGGCGTGGACCCGCTCCGGCCACAGGCCCGGGTGAACCCCGGCGGCCGGTACCGGGCCATGGAGGCGTTCTTCGCGGCCGGCGGGACGGGTGCCGCCGGGGCCGCGATGATGACGTCGACCGCCTCGCTGCAGATCAATGTCGATGCCGGCCCGCGCGAGGGCTGGGCCGACCGCGTCCGGCTCGCCCACGCGCTCGGTCCCACCATGATCGCGGTGTCGGCGAGTTCGCCGATGCTGGGCGGCGAATTCACCGGATGGCAGAGCACGCGACAGCGGATCTGGGGCCAGCTGGACACCGCCCGCTGCGGGCCCGTTCTCGGTGCCAGCGGCGACGATCCGGCCAACGACTGGGCGCGCTACGCCCTCAAGGCGCCGGTGATGCTCGTGCACACGCCGGAGGCCGAAGCGGTCACCGAATGGGTGCCGTTCGCCGACTGGGCGGACGGGCGCACGCTGCTCGGTGGGCGCCGGCCGACCGAGGCCGACCTCGACTACCACCTGACGACGCTGTTCCCGCCGGTTCGGCCGCGGCGCTGGCTGGAGATCCGCTACCTCGACGCCGTGTCCGACGACCTGTGGCCGGCTGTCGTGTTCACCCTGGTGACGCTGCTGGACGACGCCGGGCTGTCGCAGATCGCTTGGGAAGCAACGGAATCGGTTGCCACCGCATGGGATCAGGCAGCGCGGGTGGGCCTGGCCGATACGCGGCTGCAGGCGGCCGCGGTGCGATGTGTGGAAGCGGCCGCCGAGGTCGCGCCGGCCGATGTGGCGGACTCGATGGACCGGCTGCTGCGGCAGGTGCGGCAAGGGCGCAGCGCGGCCGATGACTTCGCGGACCGGGTCGTCGCACACGGAATCGATTCGGCCATCACCGGGTTGGCATGTGATGACCGGCTGAAAGGTGGGGTGTGAGTACGCGCGAGCTGTTGGCCCGAGGGCTGACCAGGGCCCGGGACCGGACTCTGGCGCTCGTCGAGTTCGACGACGCCGAACTGCTGCGTCAGTACGACCCGCTGATGAGTCCGCTGGTGTGGGACCTCGCGCACATCGGTCAGCAGGAAGAACTGTGGCTGCTGCGCGGCGGCGACCTGAACCGTCCCGGCCTGCTGCCGCCCGACGTGGACGGTCTGTATGACGCGTTCGTGCATTCGCGCGCCAGCCGGGTGTCGTTGCCGCTGTTGCCGCCGACCGACGCACGCGCCTTCTGCCGCACCATCCGGTCCAAAGCCCTTGACGCCCTTGACCGGGCGCCGGACGAGGCCGCTGCCCAGTTTCCGTTCGCCCTGGTGATCAGCCACGAGAACCAGCACGACGAGACCATGCTGCAGGCCCTGAACCTGCGCAGCGGCCCGCCACTGTTGGGGCCGGGTGCCGTCCTGCCGCAGGGGCGGGATGGGGTCGCCGGCACCTCGGTGCTGGTGCCCGGCGGTCCGTTCGTACTCGGTGTCGACGCGGCCGACGAACCTTTCGCGCTCGACAACGAAGGCCCGGCGCACGTCGTCGACGTGCCGTCGTTCCGGATCGGTCGGGTGCCCGTCACCAACGCCGAATGGCGCGAGTTCATCGCCGACGGTGGCTATCGGCAGAGCCGCTGGTGGTCGGCGGCCGGCTGGGCGCATCGGCAGCAGGCGGGTCTGGTGGCGCCGCAGTTCTGGAACGCCGACGGCACCACGCGGGTCCGGTTCGGGCATGTCGAGGAGCTGCCGCCCGACGAGCCCGTGCAGCACGTCAGCTTCTACGAAGCCGAGGCCTACGCCGCCTGGGCCGGGGCCCGGCTACCCACCGAGGTGGAGTGGGAGAAGGCCTGCGCGTGGGATCCCGCGACCGGACAACGTCGCCGATTCCCTTGGGGCGCCGCCGAACCCGATGCGCACCTCGCCAATCTCGGCGGCGACGCGCTGCGTCCCGCGCCCGCGGGGGCCTACCCGGAGGGTGCTTCGGCCTACGGTGTCGAGCAGCTGCTCGGCGATGTCTGGGAGTGGACCACGTCACCGCTGCGCCCGTGGCCGGGTTTCACGCCGATGGTCTACGACCGCTATTCGCAGCCTTTCTTCGAGGGCACCGGCAGCGGTGACTACCGGGTGCTGCGCGGCGGTTCCTGGGCCGTGGCCGGCGACATCCTGCGGCCCAGCTTCCGCAACTGGGACCACCCGATCCGTCGTCAGATCTTCTCCGGCGTGCGGCTGGCCTGGTCGGTTGACGAGGTGCGCGGCTGATGTGTCGTCATCTGGGCTGGCTCGGCAACCCCGTCTCGGTGTCGTCACTGATCCTGGAACCGGCGAACGGGCTTCTGGTGCAGTCCTATTCACCCCGACGGCAGAAGCACGGGTTGCTCAATGCCGACGGCTGGGGTGTCGGCTTCTTCGACGGCGCGACACCGCGGCGCTGGCGCAGCGCCGCGCCGTTGTGGGGCGATGCGTCGCTGGCATCGGTGGCGCCGGCGCTGCGCAGTGCGTGTGTGGTGGCCGCCGTCCGCTCGGCCACCGTCGGGATGCCCATCGAGCCGTCGGCGTCGGCGCCGTTCACCGACGGCGAGTGGCTGTTGTCGCACAACGGCATCGTCGACCGGGCAGTGCTGCCGGTGTCGCGGACCGCGGAATCGACGGTCGACAGCGCGATCCTGGCCGCGCACATCTTCGCCGAGGGACTGGACAGCCTGGGCGACACCGTGCGCCGGGTCGGGGAGTCCGATCCGGCGGCGCGGCTGAACATCCTGGCGGCCAATGGTTCCCGGATGCTGGCCACCGTGTGGGGCGACACGTTGTCGATACTGCGCCGGCCCGACGGGGTCGTGCTGGCCAGCGAGCCCTACGACGACCACCCCGACTGGCAGGACATCCCAGACCGTCACCTCGTCGAGGTGACGGCCGCCGGCGTAGCGATGACGCCGTTGACCTGAAGAAGAGGACCCACGATGACACCGAGCAAGACGGCACCGCTGCTGACCAACCATCTCGCCGCCGACTGGGCGCCCCGTGCGTTGCGGCGTGATGTCCGGGACGGCCTGTCGCAGTCGCCGAAATCGTTGCCGCCCAAGTGGTTCTACGATGCCGTCGGCAGTGACCTGTTCGATCAGATCACCCGCCTGCCCGAGTACTACCCGACACGCACCGAGGCGCACATCCTGCATGAGGCGGCGGCCGCCATTGTGGCGGCCTCCGGCGCGGACACCCTCGTCGAGCTCGGCAGCGGCACGTCGGAGAAGACGCGCATCCTGCTCGACGCGTTCCGGGACGCCGCGGCGCTGCGCCGGTTCGTGGCGTTCGACGTCGACGAGAACGTACTCAGCGCCGCGCTCACGCAGCTGTCCGACGAGTACGAGGGTGTCGAGATCAGCGGCGTGCGAGGTGATTTCGAGCAGCATCTGGGCGAACTGCCCGTGGTGGGCCGTCGGCTCATCGTGTTCCTCGGGTCGACGATCGGCAACCTGACGGCCGGCCCGCGGGCGGAGTTCCTCGAGAGCCTGGCCGCGGCGATGCGGCCGGGCGACACGCTGCTGCTCGGCACCGACCTGGTGAAGGACACCGCCCGGTTGGTGGCCGCCTACGACGACAGCGCCGGGGTCACCGCGCGGTTCAACCGCAACGTCCTGGCGGTGGTGAACCGGGAGCTGGATGCGGATTTCGATCTCGACCGCTTCGAACATGTGGCACGATGGAACACCGAGCACGAGCGTATCGAGATGTGGCTGAGGTCTGTTGCCGCGCAACAGGTTCAGATACGTGAGCTGGATCTGTCGGTGGAGTTCGAGGCGGGTGAGGAGATGTTGACCGAGGTGTCGTGCAAGTTCCGCCCCGAGGGCGTCGCGGCCGAGTTGGCGGCTGCCGGACTCCGGCAGACCGACTGGTGGACCGACCCCGCCGGGGATTTCGGGCTGTCACTGGCGGTCAAGCCGGACCTGCGGACGTGACCGGGGCCGATTCCGCCGTCGCGCGCCTGTGGCGCGCAGCCCGGCCCACACCGGCGGGCCTGCATCTCGACAACGCCGCGTGCTCGCGGCAGAGCTTCGCCGTCATCGACGCCGCGGCCCAGCATGCCCGGCTGGAAGCTCAGGTCGGCGGCTATGTCGCCGCAGAATCCGCGGAACCCGTGTTGGAGGGCGGACGGGCGGCCGTGGCCGCGCTGACCGGGATGGCCGCCGGCGACGTGGTGTTCACCACGGGTTCCAACAACGCGCTCAACCTCCTGCTCAGCAGTTGGGACGGCGACAAGACCATCGCCTGCCTGCCAGGCGAATACGGCCCCAATCTGGTGGTGATGGAAGCCAATGGATTCACCGTCCGGGAGCTGCCGGTTGACGGTCAGGGCCGCCTCGACGTCGAGGTGGCGGTCGCGCTGATGCAAGGTGACCCGCCGGCGCTGGCCCATTTGACGGCGCTCGGCAGTCACCGTGGGGTGGCCCAGCCGTTGTCCGAGTTCGTGGCGGCGTGCCATGCGATCGGGGTGCCGGTGGCGGTGGACGCCGCACAGGCGCTGGGCCATCTGGACTGTGCGGTGGCTCCCGACGTCATCTACGCGTCGTCGCGGAAATGGCTGGCCGGGCCGCGCGGGGTCGGCGTGCTGGCCATCAGTTCGTCTGTGTCGCACCGGCTTCGGCCGCGCATCCCGCTGCCGGAATGGGGGACGCCGCTACCGGTGCTGAAACGGCTTGACCTCGGTGAGGCCAATGTGGCTGCGCGCGTGGCCTTTTCGAAGGCCCTCGAAGAACATCTGGTGGCCGGGCCGGAACTGGTGCGGGCCCGACTGGCCGAGGTGGGGCGTCTGACCCGCACCGCGCTGGCCGGACTGCCCGGGTGGCGCGTGGTCGAGGACGTCGACGAGCCGACGGCCATCACCACGCTGGAGCCGACGCGCGGCGCCGACCCGAACTCGGTACGCACCAAGCTGATTACCGAGCACCATGTCGTCACGACCGTGGCCGGTATCGAGCGGGCGCCGTTCGAGATGAAGATCCCGGTGCTGCGGGTCTCGCCGCATGTCGACGTCACCGGCGACGAACTGGAGTCCTTCGCCGGTGCGCTGACTGCCGCGTCGACCTGACCGTCAGGCCTTGTGTGCCGTGAGCAGGAACGCCGGCATCTTCAGCCGGCCCTTCTCGTCGAGCGCGTGCGGCGGCATCTCGAGCGGCGGCTGCCCCGGCACCGATGGCGGCGCGACCATACCGGCGTGGATGAAGGCCGGCCGGATTTCGTCGATGGCCCAGTACTTGCCGACGGCTTCACGCAGCTCGTCCTCGGTGACCTCGTTGGGCTTCATCTCGGCCTCGGCCGGGAACGCGCCCTTGGCGAACACCAGGATGAAGTACTTGGCGCCCGGCGCGGCAGCGCGGAACACCGCCTGCTGGTAGGCGTCGCGGGCCTCGACCGGAATCGAGTGGAACAACGTCGAGTCCATGATGGTGTCGAATCGTCCGTCGAATCCGGTGAACGAGGTGATGTCGTCTTCGACGAATGTCGCGTTGGTCAGATTCCGTTCCGCGGCAGCCTGTTTCGCGGCGGCAACCGCGGTGGGGGAGAGTTCGATGCCCACGACGTTGTGGCCCGCGGCGGCCAGCGCGAGGGCCAGCTCTGCGTGGCCACAGCCCGCGTCGAGGACGTCACCGGTGACCTGACCGGCGTCGATCAGCGCGGCCAGTTCAGGCTGCGGCTCGCCGATGCTCCACGGCGGCGGACCGTCGAAACCGCCCTCCTGCCGGTAGACGCTGTCCCAATCCATCACTTCGTTCGACGAGTCGGTCATGCGTCCAACCTACGCGGGCGGCCGCCGGGTGGCGATGGCAATTTGCGGCGAGTACAGGCCGCTGCGCAGTTCGATGTCGACGCCCGCTGCGTCGGCCAATGCCCGCAGTGCGGACGGACTGTAGGCCCGCAGCGAGCTGATGACGCCGTCGTGCACGAACGGCACGAACGGGGCCAGCGGCAGCATGGCCGCCAGCCGCATCAGGTGCAATGGCGACGGTGGCCGGGGCAGGTCGATGATGAGCAGCTTGTCCGCCACCCGGGTGCCCTCGGCGAGCACCTGGACAGCGGCAGACGGCGGAAGATGGTGGAACGACAACGCGAAAACGGCCAGGGCATAAGCACTGTCGGCCGCGTCGATGGCCGTCGCGTCCATGCCGCGCACCGTCACCCGCGGATCGGAACCCAGGTCACCGGCGGTGATGGCCGCGACCGAGTCCGGCTCGAGGTCGGTGACCGTGAGGGTCGCCGTGGGGTGCATCTCCAGCACCTTCTTCGACAGACCCCCATGGCCCGCCCCCAGCTCGAGGATGCGGGGATCGGGAACCTCGGCGACTTCGTCCATGACGATGTAGGCGAAGCGCTCGTGGAGACCGAACCAATTGCCGGTGAGCTCCAGCGCGCGCACCACGCTGCGCTTGATCGCGGGGGCGATGTCGTCGCGGTCGAGGTATTCGGGTTGATCGGTCTGCAGCGCGCGATCGAGGCATGACGCCCGCGGGCCGCCGCGCGGCATGCGATCGATGTCGGCGCTCATCCGAGGGCCTCGGTCAACGTGGCGGGTACCTCGATGTCGGCCACCGCGCGGTTCTCCTCGAGATGCGCGACCGACGACGTGCCGGGGATGAGCAGCATGTTGGGTGCCGCGGCCAGGGTCCAGGCCAACGCGACCTGCGCGGGCGTCCGGCCGAGTTCGCTTGCCGTCTTGCGGATTTCGGGGTGGCCGAGCACCGGGTTCTCCGGATTGAACGCCGATCCCAGCGGGAAGAACGGGACGAACGCGATGCCGCGTGCGGTGCAGGCGTCCAGCACCGGCTGCGAGGATCGATCGAGGAGGTTGTAGGCGTTCTGCACGCACGCGATGTCGGTGCGCTGCAGCGCGATCTCGAGATGCTCGAGGGAGATGCTGCTGAGGCCGATGCCGTCGATCAGGCCCTCGTCGCGGGCGGCGATCATGGCCGTGAGCTGGCGGTCGAACAGGTCCCGGTCGACATCGCCGGGCGCACTGGGATCGCCGTCGGCGCCCATCACCCGCAGGTTCACCGCCGCGAGCCGGTCGGTGCCGAGGGTTTCCAGGTTCTGCTCGATCGCGGTCCGCAGTTCATCGGGCTGCTGTGCCGGCAGCCAGCCGCCGGTCTCGTCGCGGCGGGCACCGACCTTGCTGACCAGCGCGAGGCCCTGCGGATAGGGATGCAGGGCCTCGCGGATCAGCTGGTTGGCCACGTCCGGGCCGTAGTATTGCGCGGTGTCGATGTGGTTGACGCCGAGTTCCACCGCGCGTCGCAACACGGCGAGCGCCTGGTCGTGGTCACGTGGTGGGCCGAAAACGCCGGGCCCGGGCAGCTGCATGGCCCCGAATCCGATCCGGTGGACCTGGTACCGACCGAGCGCGTACGTCGTCATGCAGCCAGGCTAACGCTAGTCGGACTCGCCGAGAATCTGGTAGATCTCGCGGCGGGCGTTGTTCACGATGTCCAGGATGCGTTGCTGCTGTTCGGCATTCGCCGAGTGCACCGACTGTGCGACGGCGCCGAACAACTGCCCGAGCGCGTTGCGCAGGTTCAAGGCGGCCGGGTCGGCGCCTTCGGCGATCTCTTCCCACGGGGCGGTCTCGATGGCGTCGGCGGCGGTGCGGCCGTCCTCGGTCAGCTCGAAAGTCTTTTTGCTGCCATGACTTTCGGCGGGCTTGATCAGACCCTCGTCCTCCAGCAGTTGCAGGGTCGGGTAGATCGAGCCCGGGCTGGGCTTCCACAGACCGTCGCTGCGCGCGGCGATCTCCTGCGTCATCTCGTAGCCGTGCATCGGCCGCTCGGTGAGCAGCTTGAGGATCGCGGCCCGGACATCGCCGCGCCGGCTGCGACCACTGGCACGTCCGCGGCCACCGTGACGGCGCCCGCGGGGGCCGCCCGGTCCGAACGGGCCGGCGCCGAAGCCGGGGCCGAAGCCAGGTCCGAAACCGAAACCAGGGCCGAAGCCCGGCCCGAAGCCGAAGCCGCCTTCGCCGCGGTGATCCCGCACGTGGTCGCGGAACTGTTCGCGCATCTCGCGACGGGCTGCGCGGCGTTCGTCATGCCGAACGCGCCGGTCGGCGGGGCCGATGAACGGTGCGCGGTCGCCGGGAGTGAAGCCGAAGCCACCTCCGTGGGAGGGGCGATTGAAGGGGCCGCCGTCGAACGGGCGGCCGGGTGGGGTGAATGGGGTTTCCATAGATGTGTTCTCTCTTTCGGCGGGAGGCGCTCGATGCGCCTCCGATGCATTAACGATATATCGGAAACTATCGGTGCGCAACAGTCTGCTGAGAGTTGGCTGCGTCACGCGCCGACCGGAGCCTCCGCGTTTAGGGTGTGGCGATGGCGGGCGACTTCGGATTTCATGCCCTCGCGTTGGTGGCCGTCATCGGCCTCGTGGGGCCCTTGCTGGCGGCGGTGCCGAAGCTTCGGGTGCCCTTGATCGTCGGCGAACTCGCTGCCGGAATCGTCGTGGGGCGCACCGGTTTCGGCATCGTCGACGCGGACAACCCGACGTTCATGCTGCTGGCGGACATCGGCTTTGCACTGGTGATGTTCATCGTCGGGACCCATGTGCCGGTGCGCGACAGATCATTACGGGGCGACCTGCCCAGAGCGCTCTTGCGGGCGGTCGTGGTGGGCGCGTTCGCCGCGGTGTTGGGCGTGGTCGTCGCGCAACTGTTCGGCACGGGCCACGCCCCGTTGTACGCAGTCCTCATGGCGTCGTCCTCGGCGGCGCTCGCGCTGCCGGTCATCCAGTCGCTGGGGCTGACGGGACCGCCGGTGCTGTCGGTCACCGCCCAGATCGCGATTGCCGACGCCGCGTCGATCGTCCTGTTGCCGTTGGTCATCAATCCGGCGGGCGCCCCGCGCGCGGCGGTCGGAGTCCTGGCAATCGCCGCATGCACGGTCCTCCTGTACTTCTTCCTGCGGTATGAGGCCAAGCGTGGGTGGCTCAAGCGGATGCACAAGTACTCGCACAGTCGGCACCTGGCGCTCGAGCTGCGGATCAGCCTGATCGTGCTGTTCGGGTTGGCGGCGCTGGCGAAGTCGACGCACGTGTCGATCATGCTCGCGGGTTTTGCGCTGGGCCTTTGCCTTTCGGCGATCGGCGAGCCACGTCGACTGGCGCGCCAGCTGTTCGGCATCACCGAGGGGTTCTTCGCGCCGTTGTTCTTCGTCTGGCTCGGCGCCTCTTTGCAGGTACGGGAGCTGGGTGAGCATCCGGTCTTGATCGGGTTGGGTGTGGCACTGGGCGTGGGAGCGGTGCTCGCGCACCTCAGCGGCCGGCTCCTCGGCCAGCCGCTGTCGCTCGGGGTGCTGGCGGCTGCGCAATTGGGCGTGCCGGTGGCCGCCGCCACGCTGGGCACGCAACAGCAGCTGCTGAGTCCGGGCGAGCCGTCGGCGCTGATTCTCGGCGCGCTGCTGACCGTCGTGGCGACGTCCGTGGCCGGCGGGATCGCCCGGCGTCGGCAAACTGCGACGGCGTGAATTCCGCAGTCGCGTCCGGCCCGACGCACCGTCTCACCATGTGGACGCGCGGCCGGTGGAGTGCGCTCCGCGTGCGCCGTCCGCGGCTACGACTGACGCGCGCGCAAGTTATGCGTAGCGTAATTTGCTGAAACTGCAATTTTTCGACGCTTTCCATTTGCAGTGTGTTTTGTAAGCCACTCAATCCGTGGTGTGACGTGGGTCTCGTCATGCGATGAACAGCCCGAGTCGCGATTTGGGCGGTTCACCCCGACCAATTTGCTGTTTCGGTAGCGCAGCTAACTTGCTCGTCAGGGCAGCAATCTAACGGAATTGACAATTTCCTGACGGGTCGATTTTGGTTAGCTGGGAAATGTGTAGGTTCGTTAAAAATGCCTATCTACTAGGGGTAAATTTCTGCGCCACACGGGTGTCGCGATAACTGGGAGGACTCAAATGCAGCTCACAATGAAGCCGTATGTCACTGCGGGCATTGCCCTCGCAGGAGCGAGCGTGATTGCTGTGGCGCCGGTGGTGCCGCAGACCGAAACTCACTTGCCTGCGGTTTCGCACGTGCAGGTTTCCGATGTGCATCTGACGGCATTGGTCAACCCGATCGTGGCGCTGGGCAACATCTACAACGCGCTCGCCGAGACCGTCGGGCAAACCAGCTACATGGTGGAGACCAGCGTGAACCCGCTGGTGCGCCAGGTGGTGCTCGATGCGAACTACGGCGTGCAGCAGGGCATGCAGTTGATCGGCAACATCACCGGCGCGACGTTCACCCTCGGTGGCGCGTTGCCGGGAACCCTCGCCAACGTGCTGGGGAACCTCGGCACGCTCAACGTCAACGGCGCCATCGACTCGCTGGTGGGCGGGCTGCTTCCCGGCGGTCTGCAGTTGATCACGGGCATCAACGGGCCGGTGCAGAACATCCTGCAGCAACCGTTGGCCGTGGCGGAGGCCATGGTGCCCGCGGTGCTGGATTCGGTCACCGCTCTGGTCGCCGGCCTGGCCATCTCGACCGTCGGCATCGGCTGCGGCTCGTGCCTCGGAACCACGCCGGTGGTGCAGCAGGTGGTCAAGAGCGTGACGGGCATTCTGCAGTCGGTGCTGACCCTCAATCCGGGCACCATCTACAACGGCGTGCTCAACAATGTGGTGAGCCTCGTGCAGAACATTCAGAAGAATGTCACCGATTTTGAGACCGGCACCGTCCCGTACATCGTCAACCGGATCATCACGGCGCTGAACGTCAACCCGAACGCACCGGGCGGCGTCACCGTCCCCGTTGCCGCAACGACAACTGCCGCCCTGGCGGCGGCGCCGGCAGCCGAGACCTCGAAGACGGCCACGGAGTCCTCCGCCGCGGGAGCGGCTGACACGGCGACGACGACGAAGAAGGCGGCGGCGGCAACTTCGACCGAGACCGCCCCGGCGACCGACGCGGCGAAGGACGCCGACGTCAAGGCCGCGGATACCAAGGCTGCCGATACCAAGGCCGCTGACACCAAGGCCGCTGACACCAAGGCCGCCGACGCGAAGGACGCCGACGCCAAGGGTGCGACCAAGGATGCCGACACCAAGGCGACGGACACCAAGGGTGCCACCACGGATGCCGACACCGTGACGACGCCCAAGGACACCGCGCCCAAGACCAAGAAGGCGCAGAACCCCGTGTCCAAGGTCGCGAAGTCGATCGCAGGCGCCATCAAGGGTGCCACCAAGGCACCGAAGGCCCCGAAGGCGCCCAAGGCGTCCAAGGGCGATTCCGGTAGCAAGTAACTCACTACGCGACTGTGGCCCCACCGCCGAAAGGCGATGGGGCCACAGTGCATTCAGCGTCTACTGCCGGCCGCGGAAGGCGGCGGCCACGATTGCCGCGGCGATCAGAACCAGCGTCGCGGCTGTCGCCGCAGTGGCGCCGATCCCCGAATCGAAGGCGACGCGCGCCGACTCCATCAGGTGGTTGCCGAGCTCGGTCGGCAGGGTCCGAGCCACCGAGATGGCGCCGCCGATGCTCTCGCCGGCGTCGGCCGACTGGGCGGGCGACAGGGCGCCCGGCAGTTCGACGTTCGCGCGGTAGAACGCGGTGAACATGGTGCCCAGTCCGGCAGTGCCGATCACCGCGCCCAGCTCGTAGGCGGTCTCTGACACCGCGGACGCCGCGCCGGCCTTCTCCGACGGCACCGACGCCACGATGGTGTCGTTCGAGATCGTCTGCGACACACCGACACCCAGCTCCAGCACGGTGAACGACGCGATGACGCCGACCATCGTCAGGTCGTGACGGAACAGCACGATGAGCAGGAAGCCGGCGGCCACCAGCAGCAGACCGGTGACCATCAGCGTCTGCGGCGCGAACCGCTTGGTCAGCCGCACCACGGCGATGCCCGCGATGGTCGAGGCCGCCGCTCCCGGCAACATGACCAGCGCGGCGGTCAGCGGGGCCAGCCCGAGCACCAGCTGCAGGTGCTGCGACACGAAGAACAGGAACCCGATGAGGCCCACCATCGACAGGAAGTTCGCCAGGATCGACGCCGTGAACGGGCCGTTCCGGAACAGCCGCATGTCGAGAATCGGTGTGGCACTGCTGTTCTGCCGACGCACGAACCAGACGCCCGCAGCGACGCCCACGGCGACGGCCGCCAGCGTCACCGCCGAGATACCGTCGTGTGCGGAGGTCTTGATCGCCCACACGATCGGCAGCATGGCCACCAGTGACAGCAGCACGCTCAGCGCGTCGACCGGGCCCGGGTTCGGGTCCCGCGATTCCCGCACCAGCTTGGGCGCCAACACGAGCAGCGGCAGCAGGATCGGCACGGCGATCATGAAGACCGCGCCCCAGTGGAAGTGCTGCAGCAGCAGGCCGCCGACGATCGGGCCGAGGGCCGAGCCGGCCGCGAAGCACGACGCCCAGATGGCGATCGCGAGGCGGCGCGATGTGGCCTCGGTGAAGATGTTGCGGATCAGCGACAGCGTCGACGGCATCAGCATGGCGCCGAACACGGCGAGTGCGGCACGCGCGGCCACCAGGAAGCCGGCGCTGGGCGCGAACGCCGCGGCAGCCGAGATGACGGCGAACCCGACGGCGCCGATGAGCAACAGCCGGCGCCGGCCGAACCGGTCACCGAGGCTGCCCATGGTCACCAAAAGCGTTGCCAGCACGAGCGAATAGATGTCGACGAGCCACAACTGGGTGGCGGCCGACGGGCGGAAGTCCTCGGCGATGCGGGGCAGCGCGAAAGCCAGCACCGTGTTGTCGATGGAGACGAGCAGCACGGGCAGCATCAGCACTGCCAGCGCCCACCAATGACGTTGTGGGGTCCGGTTCGTCACCTCTTTGGTGACGAGACTGGTGGACATGAGAGCTCCTTAACTGTTCATGCGGCGGCTGTCCAAGCCGAAGTCAGCATGAAATATGTTGCGGTGAAACAAATTCAGGTGGATCAGGTTTGATCCGGGGTGATGGTGCCGGCCGTCAGGCTGGCCATGATGGCGTCGACGATCTCGACCCGCGGCGCGATGTTCCGGCGCAGTGCCTCATATCCGGCGTCGAGCAGGGCCCAGAAAACCAGGCGCGGCCACTCCGGTGGGCTGGTCTGCGGTCGTGCCGAAACCCGCGCCAGCACTTCGGCTATCGCCTCGTCGCCGGTATCGAGGATCGCGGACAACTCCGGATCAGCCACGATGGTCGGCTCGTTGTAGACGAAGGGCACGATGGGTCCGAGGTCCAGCTGGGATTCGACCACCCGGCGCAGCGCGGCGAGTGGGGGACCACAGGCCGGCTCGGCCTTGTCGATGGCGGCGTTGCACATGTCGTGCACATATAGGGCGACGGCGCGGATCAGCTCGGAGCGCTCGGGGAAGTACCGGTGCAGCGTGCTGCGGCCGACGTTCGCGGCGGTGGCGATGTCGGTCAAGGACGCCGCGGGGTTGGTCGCCAGGACGGCGGTGGCGGCATCGAGAATCGCCTTCCGGGTGCGCGACCGCACGCCAGTGTCGAACGATTTCAACTCAGCCATACGTCAAAAATAGCACGATTGGCCGAAAATGGGACATTGATGTCCCAATGTGGGGCTGGTGAGGGTGATCACGTCGCAGGTGGGGGCCACCGACCCCGGAAACGAAGAAGGCCCCGACCAGATTTCCCTGGTCAGGGCCTTGCTCACTTGTCGGGGTGGCGGGATTCGAACCCACGACCTCTTCGTCCCGAACGAAGCGCGCTACCAAGCTGCGCCACACCCCGCGTGAAGCTTCGACAGCCTATCGCACGGGTGCCCTCAGAAGCCAAACGGCCCTCGTCAGGTGAGATAGCCGCTGGTGGGCGGGGCTAGCGGCGAAGATCACGTCCATTCGAGGGATGGATTTTTGCGCAACGTGCGTTAAAACGGGTAACTCTGATGAACGGCAACCGAACGCCAGAAAGCGAGGAACGAACATGACCGGCTTGGGAGCTTTGCTCTACTGCGGATTCTTCGGTCTCGCGGCGCTGTGGCTGTTCGCGACTTCTGACTACCGGGCGGCCTGGCTGGGCCGTCAGGATCACGCCCAGCGGCCGGAGCGCTCGAACTCCGTCAGTGCCGCCACGGCGTCGGCGGACTCGAGCCCGCGACTGTTGACCCACGCGTCGTCGAAGTAGGTGTCGGCATAGCGGTCGCCGCTGTCGGCCAGCAGCGTCACCACCGAACCACTACGGCCCTGCGCCACCATCTCGGCCAGGAGCCCGAACGCGCCCCAGATGTTCGTCCCCGTTGACGGACCCACCCGTCGTCCCAGCACCTTGCTCACGTGCCGTGCCGCGGCCACCGAGGCCGCGTCCGGCACGCACACCATGGCGTCCACGACGCCCGGCAGGAACGACGGCTCCACCCGCGGCCGGCCGATGCCCTCGATACGCGACGACGCCCCGGTGAACACCTCCCGGTCGCCCGTGGCCCACGACGGATAGAACGCCGAGTTCTCCGGGTCCACCACGCACAGCCGCGTGGCATGGCGCCGGTAGCGCAGGAACCGCCCGATCGTGGCGCTCGTACCGCCGGTGCCCGCCCCGACCACGATCCACTCCGGGATCGGGTGGGCCTCTTCACGCAGCTGCGAGAAGATCGACTCCGCGATGTTGTTGTTGCCCCGCCAGTCGGTGGCGCGCTCGGCGTTGGTGAACTGGTCGAGGTAGTGGCCGCCCGTCTCGCGCGCCAGACGCTCCGCCTCGTCGTACACCTGTGACGACTGTTCGACGAAATGGCAACGGCCACCCTGGTTTTCGATGAGCTCGATCTTGGCCGCGCTCGTCGACGACGGCATCACCGCGATGAACTCCAGCCCCAGCAGCGCCGCGAAATACGCCTCGGACACCGCGGTGGATCCGGACGACGCCTCGATGACCGTCGTGCGCGGGCCGATCCAGCCGTTGCACAACCCGTACAGGAACAGCGACCGGGCCAGCCGGTGCTTGAGGCTGCCGGTGATGTGCGTGCTCTCGTCCTTGAGATACAGCTGGACGTCGACGCTCGCGCTCCACGCGGCGGGCAGCGGATAACGCAGGAGATGGGTGTCGGCGCTGCGCCGGGCGTCGGCCTCGATGAGGCGGACGGCGTTGTCGACCCAGCCGCGGTCGACGCCGCGCGCCGCCACCGGCGCGGTCACCGCGCCGAGACGGCCGGCTGCGTCATGTCGGCGCCGATACCGGCGTGCCCGCCGCCTGTCGGGGCGGCCACCAGGGTCAGCAGCGTCACCTCGGGCCGGCAGCAGAAGCGCACCGGCGTGTACGGCGAGGTGCCCATGCCGGCCGACACGTGCAGCTGCGTGTGGGCGCCCCAGCGGGACGGGCCCTTTACCCGGGAGGTGTCGATGTCGCAGTTGGTCACCAGCGCGCCGTAGAACGGCACGCACAGCTGCCCGCCGTGCGTGTGGCCGGCCAGCACCAGCTGGTAGCCGTCCTCGGCGAAGCGGTCCAGCACGCGGGTGTACGGCGCATGGGTGACGCCCAGCGACAGGTTGGCGGCCGGGTTGGGCCGGCCGGCGATGGTGTCGTAGCGGTCGCGGTTCAGGTGCGGATCGTCGACGCCGGCGACGGCGATGAGCTGCCCGTTGACCTCGATCTCACGGCGGGTGTGCGTCATGTCCAGCCAGCCGCGCTCGGTGAACGCCGCGCGCAGGTCCTGCCACGGCAGCGGCCGCCCGGTGATCCGCTTGTGCTTGCTGAACAGGTAGTTGGCGGGGTTCTTCGGCTTCGGCGCGAAGTAGTCGTTGCTGCCGAACACGAACACCCCGGGCACCGCCAGCAGATCGCCCATCGCCTGCACCACCGCCGGCACCGACTTCGGGTGCGAGAGGTTGTCACCGGTGTTGACCACCAGATCGGGCTCCCAGCGGGCCAGCTCGCGCAGCCATGCCTGCTTGCGGCGCTGCGCCGGCATCATGTGCAGATCACTCAGATGCAGCACCCGCAGCGGCGACGATCCGGGTGTCAGCACCGGCATGGTGACCTCGCGGACCACGAACGCGTTGCGCTCGATGAGCGAGGCGTAGGCGAGGCCCGCGGCCAGGGTTCCGGCGACGGTGACGGCTGCGTTGCGGGCGATGGCAGACATGCAGGCAGCCTACTTGCTCAGCGCGGGGATTGGCCCGTTGTCGCTGGTCATCGTTAGAAAGCCCACAGGGTTGGCTTAGGTCGTTCTGAGGTTTCGGCCCGGCCTATGGGGGCGGGGGACCGAGGACCGGCACGGTGATGGGCGGCAGGCCCGGAATCTCCACGACCGTCGACCCGATCTGCACCGGCGGCAGGCCGTCGATGCCCGGAATCCCCACTGGCGGTGGTGGCGGAGGCGGCGGCGCGATGCCGTTGCTGACCTGGATCGTGATGATCGAGCCGGGGATGGTCTGACCCGACGGCGAGGTGCCGACGACCTGACCCGATGGCGCGGTGCTGTTGACCCACGACGGCTGCGCGGACAACTGGAAGCCGGCTTCCTTGATGCGGTTCTGCGCCAGGTCGAGGTCCATGCCCGCGACGCTCGGCACCTTGGAGCCCGGCCCACCGTCGACGTAGCGCGGGTCGGTCGGCGGCATCACCACGTTGGGCGGCGTGAACTGCTTCATCGCGGTGAACCACGTGCGGGCCGGCTCGTGGCCGCCGTAGAGGTCACCGCGGCCGCACTGGCGCAGCGGGTAGGAACACAGGTCCGACGGCGTGGTGGAGTCGTCGTAGATGTAGTTGGCGGCGGCGTAGGCACTGGTGAAGCCGAGGAACGCCGACGACCGGTGGGCCTCGGTGGTGCCCGTCTTTCCGGACATCGGGAACGTCCAGCCGACCGACTGCGCGGCGCCCGCGCCGGTACCGCTGACGGCGTCCTTGTTCATCGCGTTGGCCAGCGTGTTGGCAAGGCCCTCGGGCACCGCCTGCTCACAGGTCTGGGTGGTCACCGAGACCTCGTTGCCGTGCCGGTCGAACACCTTGTCCACCGGGTTGGGCGGGCACCAGGTGCCGCCCGACGCCAGCGTGGCCGCGACGTTCGACAGTTCGAGGGCGTTGACCTCGAACGGCCCAAGGGTGAACGAGCCGATGTTCTGCCGCTTGATGAAGTCGGCCAGGCTCTCGTTGCTGTTCGGGTCGTACGGGCGGGCGGTGCCCGGCGCCGCGTAGGACCGCAGTCCCAGCTTGACCGCCATGTCGACGGTCCGCGGGACGCCGATCTGTGAGATCAGCTTGGCGAAGCCGGTGTTGGGCGACGACGCCAGCGCGTCGGTGATGTTCATGCTGCCCCGGTAGCGGCCGTCGTTCTCGACGCACCACTTGTCCTTGGGGCAGCCCTTGGCGCCACCGCTGCCGAGGCCCTTGGCCTCGAACCGGCCGGGCACGTCGAGCTGCGCGTTGATGCCCATGCCCATGTCCATGGCGGCCGCCGTGGTGAACAGCTTGAAGATGGAGCCGGCGCCGTCACCCACCAATGAAAATGGTTGTGGCTGCATGGTTTCCCCGGCCGCGGTGTTCAGGCCGTAGGTCCGGTTGCTGGCCATCGCCACCACCTGGTGGTTGTCCTTGCCGGGACGGATGACGCTCATGACGCTGGCGATGCCGTCGATGGACGGGGACGCGATGCCGTCGATCGACGACTTGACCGAGTTCTGGATGTCCGGGTCGATGGTCGTGCGGATCAGGTAGCCGCCCTTGGCCACCTGGTCCTTGCTGATGCCGGCCTTCGACAGGTAGTCGAGCACGTAGTCGCAGAAGAAGGCGCGGTCGCCGGCGGCGATGCAGCCGCGGGGCAGCTGGTTGGGCTGCGGCAGGATGCCGAGCGGCTCGGCCTTGGCGGCGCGCAGGGCCTCGGCTTCCTGCGGGACGTTCTGGATCATGGTGTCCAGCACCAGGTTTCGACGTGCCAGGGCGCCGTCGGGGTTGACGTACGGATCCAGTCCGCTGGTCGACTGCACCATGCCGGCGAGCAGTGCGGCCTGCTGCCAGTTCAGCTGGTTGGCGTTGATGCCGAAGTACGTCTGGGCGGCATCCTGGATGCCGAACGCGCCGTTGCCGAACGACACCAGGTTGAGGTAGCGCGTCAGGATCTCGGACTTGGTGAACGTCTTGTCGAGGGTCAGCGCCATGCGGATTTCGCGCAGCTTGCGTGCCGGGGTGGTCTCGATGGCGGCCCGCCGTTCGGCGTCACTCTGCGCGACCACGAGCAGCTGGTAGTTCTTCACGTACTGCTGCTCGATGGTGGATCCACCGCGGGTATCGGCCGAACCCGACATGTAGCCGGACAGGCCCGTCAGGGTGCCCTTCCAGTCAACCCCGTTGTGCTCGGCAAACCGTTTGTCCTCGATCGAGACGATGGCCAGCTTCATGGTGTTGGCGATCTGATCGCTCGGCACCTCGAAACGGCGCTGCGAATACAGCCACGCGATGGGGTTGCCCTTGGCGTCCACCATGGTGGACACGGCGGGTGCGTCACCTTCGACGAGCTGGGCCGAACCGTTGGCCACGACGTCGGATGCCCGGTTGGACATCAGGCCGACACCCCCGATGAGCGGGAACATCATCGCGGCGAGCACCACGCTGGCGAGCAGAACGCACCACGTCATCTTGATGACGGTGACCGCGGTCGGCGGACGGTTCTGCGGTCGCTCGGGCATGGGGTACAGCCTAGCGACCGTGGTGGCCAGCAGCTGAGTGCTGGTCGATTACCACGTCCTTAGGGCATCTAGGGGGCTGCGACACGGGCAAAAATTAACGTTTGGACACACGTCCCAAAAAAGCGGCCCCAGACCCATTGCGCAATAGGCCCCTGACCACCTAACTTGAACACACAATGCGATCTAGGTAACACTACTAGCCGCAATGTGGCGTAGATCGCATCAGCGACCTACTCGGGAGGACTCGGCCGTCGGGAGACGGTGTGACGAAGGGATCGCTGGTGGCAGGTACACAGCCAGTAGTTCGCACGACAATCGCTCCCCAGGCCGGAAACGGCGCGATACAGGGCGTGGTCCAACCTGAAGCCGAAGCCCGCATCGCCTGGGTGTCCCAGGCCCGGTGCCGCCAGGCCGACCCGGATGAACTGTTCGTCCGCGGCGCCGCACAGCGCAAGGCCGCGGTCATCTGCCGGCATTGCCCGGTGATCGTCGAATGCGGTGCCGACGCCCTCGACAACCGGGTCGAGTTCGGCGTGTGGGGCGGCATGACCGAGCGTCAGCGCCGGGCCCTGCTCAAACAGCACCCCGAGGTGGTGTCCTGGGCCGAGTTCTTCGCGACCCAGCGCAAGCACCGCAACGCGGTCTGACAGACGTAGATACAGCTGTGCCCGGGATTTCCTAGGAAATCCCGGGCACAAGCATTTGAAAGCCGTTGTCTGTCAGGCTTTGACGACGTCGCCCGTGATCTGATCGGCGATGGCCCGCAGCGCCTCGAGATCGGACACCTCGAACGGCAGTGACGGCACCCCCACCAACGCCACGTGCGGGTTGGCCCCGGTGAACCGCGACAGCAGCCGCACCTCACGCTTGGAGATCACGGTGCGGTTCGCGTGGATCCGCAGGGTCGCCGCGGCCAGCGCATCGGTGTCCTGACCGGACTGCTCCAGCTTGCCGGCGGCCTCGTCGGCCGCATCGGCGGTCAGGTCACACAGCATCGGGTGGGTGCGGTTGAGGATCAGGCCGGCCAGTGGCATCTGCTCCTGCGACAGCCGGTCGACGAAGAACGACGCCTCACGCAGCGCGTCGGGCTCGGCAGCTGAAACGACGACGAACCGGGTACCCGGGCGCTTGAGCAGTTCGTAGGTGCGGTCGGCCTTCTCCCGGAACCCGCCGAACGTCGCGTCGAGCGACTGCACGAAACCGGCCGCGTCGGAGAGCATCTGCGAACCCAGCACGGTGGACAGCGCCTTCATCGCCAGGCCCATGGCCCCGGTGACCAGCCGGCCGATGCCGCGGCCCGGCCCGAGCAGCAGCCGCCACAGACGGCTGTCCATGAAGTTGCCCAGTCGCTTCGGCGCGTCCAGGAAGTCCAGCGCGTTGCGCGACGGCGGGGTGTCGACGACGACCAGATCCCACTTGTCCTCGGCCAGCAGCTGGCCGAGCTTCTCCATCGCCATGTACTCCTGCGTGCCCGAGAGCGACGTCGCGACGGTTTGGTAGAACTGGTTCTCCAAAATCGCGTCGGCCCGGTCCTCGCCGGAGTACTGCAGCACCATCTCGTCGAAGGTGCGGCGCATGTCGAGCATCATCGCGTAGAGCTCACCCGGCACCTCGGGAGCCAGCGGCACCCGCTGCGGGGTGTTGCCCAGGTCCTTGATGCCGAGGGCCTGTGCCAGGCGTTTGGCCGGGTCGATGGTCAGCACCACGACGGTGCGGCCGTACTCGGCGGCCCGCAGCGCCATCGCGGCGGCGGTGGTGGTCTTGCCGACGCCGCCCGCGCCGCAGCACACCACGACGCGGTTCGCTTTGTCCGACAGGATCGCGTGCATGTCCAACTTCAAGGGCTTGCCGCTCATTTGGTGCCAACCCCTTGCTGCTCGAGTGCTTCGGCGAGTTCGTACAGGCTGCCCAGGTCGACCCCGTCGGGCAGAGCGGGCAGTTCCAGGCGGGGCACTTCGAGGGCGTCGAGCGCCTCGGCGCTCTCGGCGCGCGCCATCATGCGTGTCGCGTGCTGGATGGTCTCGGTGAGCAGTCCGGCGAAGTCGGTGTCGGACAACGTGATTCCGGCGTCGGCCAGCCCGGCGCGCACGGCGTCGGCGTCGACGACGCCCTCGGCGGCCTTCGCCAGATCATCCTGCGACAGGTACGCCGGGATGTTGCGGTTGACGATGACGCTGCCGATCGGCAGGTCCAGCTCCCGCAGCTCTTCGATGGCTTCCAGGGTCTCCTGCACGGGCAGCGCCTCCAGCAGGGTGACCAGGTGGATGGCGGTGAGCTCCGAGTGCAGCAGCTTCACGACGCCGTCGGCCTGGGAATGCACGGGCCCGCCCTTGGCGAGATCCGAGACGGCCTTGGTGACGTCGAGGAAGCGCGAGATGCGGCCCGTCGGCGGGGCGTCGACCACGACGGCGTCATAGGGGCGCTGGCCCTTGAGTTCCTTGGCGGTCTTGCCGTTGCGGACCACGACCTCTTTGATCTTGCCGGTGAGCAGGACGTCACGCAGGCCGGGAGCGATCGTGGTGGCGAACTCGACCGCGCCGATGCGCTTCATGGCACGGCCGGCGATGCCGAGGTTGTAGAACATGTCCAGGTACTCCAGGAACGCGGCCTCGGTGTCGATGGCCAGCGCGTTCACCTGCCCGCCGCCTTCGGCGGTGGCGATCTTCTGCTCCCCGTACGGCAGCGGCGGCACGTCGAAAAGCTGCGCGATGCCCTGCCGCCCCTCGACCTCGACCAGCAGGACGCTGCGGCCGCCGGCGGCCAGCGCCAGCGCCAGCGCGGCGGCGACGGTGGTTTTGCCGGTACCGCCCTTGCCGGTGACGAAATGGAGGCGCGCCTGGTCCAGGCGCGCGGGCCAACCGGTGTGGGTTCGGCCCGTCGATTCGGAGGTCACCCCAGCATGTTAACCATGCGGTACCCCTCGGCCGATAAGCTCGGCGGCATGAGCGAACCGACCCGGTGGGAGTACGCCACCGTCCCGTTGCTGATCCACGCCACCAAGCAGATCCTGGACCAGTGGGGCCAGGACGGGTGGGAGCTGGTGTCGGTGCTGGCCAACCCGAGCGGTGAGCAGCACGTCGCATACCTGAAGCGGCCGAAGTGACCGTCTCCGACCGGTTGGCCGAGCTCGGCATCGAGCTGCCGGAAGTCGTTGCGCCCCTTGCCGCTTACGTCCCCGCCGTCCGTACCGGGAACCTCGTCTACACCTCGGGCCAGCTGCCCATGCAGGGCGGCCAGTTGCCGGCCGAGGGCAAGGTCGGCGGCGAGGTCAGTGCCGAGGACGGCAAGGCCCTGGCCCGGATCTGCGGCCTCAACGCGTTGGCTGCCGTGCACGCGCTGGTGGGTATCGACTCGGTGGTGCGGATCGTCAAGGTCGTCGGTTTCGTCGCCTCGGCACCGGGCTTCAACGGCCAGCCCGCGGTGATCAACGGCGCGTCCGAACTGATGGGCGAGGTGTTCGGCCCGGCCGGTGCGCACGCCCGCTCTGCCGTCGGGGTCTCGGAGTTGCCGTTGAATGCGCCGGTCGAGGTGGAGTTGATCGTCGAGGTCGTATGACGCATCCCGCGTATGGCGTGCTGCGGCCGGTCACGGAGGCCGCCTCGGTACTGCTGTGCGACAACCCGGGGATCATGACGCTCGACGGCACCAACACCTGGGTGCTGCGCGGGCGCGGTAGTGACGAGATGGTCGTCGTCGACCCGGGACCTGACGACGATGCGCACCTCGAGCGCATCGCAGCACTCGGCAAGATTCCGCTGGTGCTGATCAGTCACAAGCACGACGACCACACCGGCGGCATCGACAAGCTCGTCGGCATGACGGGTGCGGTGGTGCGCTCGGTCGGCAGCGGGTTCCTGCGAGGACTCGGCGGGCCGCTCACCGATGGCGAGGTGATCGACGCCGCGGGCCTGCGGATCACCGTCATGGCGACGCCCGGCCACACCGCGGATTCGCTGTCGTTCCTGGTCGACGATGTCAGGGGCGAGCGCAGCGACGGGAAGGGTCCCGTGCTGACCGCGGACACCGTGCTGGGTCGCGGCACCACCGTCATCGACAACGAGGACGGCAGCTTGCGCGACTACCTGGAATCGCTGCGGCGGCTGCAGGGCCTCGGGCAGCGGACCGTCCTGCCCGGCCATGGTCCCGATCTGGCCGACCTGTCGCAGGTGACGGCCATGTACCTCGCGCACCGCGAGGAACGGCTGGACCAGGTGCGCGGCGCCCTGAAAGTGCTCGGTGAAGAGGCCTCGGCGCGGCAGGTCGTCGAACACGTCTATACCGACGTCGACCAGAAGCTGTGGGACGCCGCCGAGAAATCGGTGCAGGCCCAGTTGGACTACCTGCGGACTGCTTGACCAGACCAGACAAAGATGCCCCCGACACGCCATGTGTGCGGGGGCATCTTCGTCAGTACTAGCGGGCTCGGCGGGCCAGCCGCTCGGAGTCGGAGATCAGCACGCTCTTGCCCTCCAGGCGGATCCAGCCGCGGTGCGCGAAGTCGGCGAGCGCCTTGTTCACGGTTTCGCGGGAGGCGCCGACCAGCTGGGCGATCTCTTCCTGCGTCAGGTCGTGGGTGACGCGCAGGGCGCCGCCCTCCTGGGTGCCGAAGCGCTGGGCCAGCTGCAGCAGCTGCTTGGCCACGCGACCGGGCACGTCGGTGAAGATCAGGTCGGCCAGGTTGTTGTTGGTGCGGCGCAACCGGCGGGCGAGCACGCGCAGCAGCTGCTCGGCGATCTCCGGGTGGTCCGCGATCCACGCCCGCAGCGCTTCACGGTCCATCGAGACCGCGCGCACCTCGGTGATGGTGATGGCGCTCGACGTCCGGGGACCCGGGTCGAAGATCGACAGCTCACCGAACATGTCCGACGGACCCATGATCGTCAGCAGGTTCTCCCGGCCGTCCGGCGACCGGCGGCCGATCTTCACCTTGCCGGAGATGATGATGTAGAGGCGGTCGCCGGGCTCGCCTTCGGCGAACACGGTGTGTCCGCGAGGAAAGTCGACAGGCTGCAGCTGTTTGGTCAGTGCGGATACCGCGGTGGGCTCGACACCCTGGAAGATTCCGGCCCTCGCCAGGATCTCGTCCACGTTGCTCCCTAAGGCTGGTGAGTGATAAAAAACGCGCGCAAGCTAGCCAGTGAACTGGTTAACAAAGTCAGTCTAGTGGTAAGCCGTTTCGCAACCAGCCACGCTACACACGATTCGCCTGGCGAGTCTCGCGAAATTGCGGATTGCTCGCATAGTGGGCATACGCGCGGCTGGGTAACTCGGGCTCACCGAAGGCGCCGAGCGGGTTGTCGCGCGTCGGCGACGGGGCCGCGAGGGCGCGCGGCTCCTCGAATCGGGGTGCCGATCGGTGCGGCAACGTACCGGCGGATGCGGATTGCTCCGACCAGGCGTTCTTGACCTTCTCGACGAAGGCTTTGACGTCTGCCGCGGTGTACGTCTCCTTGGACGTATCCAGCATCGCTTCGAGGCGGCTCAACCCGAAGGTTGCCAACATGAGCAACCCGGGAATGCACACCACGAGCAACCAGGACACACGCAGAAGTAAACACGCCGAATGTCTCAGGGTGATCACGAAACGACGCCGGTCAAAGTATCCTTACCGACTTCTCTCAGTACGCTTACCGGCGTGCCTGCGCGACGATCCACCGCAAAATACGACCGCGAAACCCACCTGGGTCTGGTGCGTCGCGCTCGGAGAATGAATCGTGAACTGGCGCAAGCGTTCCCGCACGTCTACTGCGAGCTGGATTTCACCAATCCGCTGGAGCTGGCGGTGGCCACGATCCTGTCGGCGCAGTGCACGGATAAGAGGGTGAACCTCACCACGCCGGCGCTGTTCGCCAAATACCCGACGGCGCTGGACTATGCGCAGGCCAACCGGACCGAACTCGAGGAGCTGATCCGGCCCACCGGCTTCTACCGCAACAAGGCGACGTCGATCATGGGGCTGGGCCAGGAACTGGTCACCCGTTTCGACGGCGAGGTGCCCGACACCCTCGACGAGCTGGTCACGCTGCCGGGTGTGGGACGCAAGACCGCGAACGTCATCCTGGGCAACGCCTTCGACATCCCGGGCATCACGGTCGACACGCACTTCGGCCGGCTGGTGCGACGTTGGCGCTGGACCGCCGAAGAGGACCCGGTCAAGGTGGAACACGCCGTCGGCGAGCTGATCCCGCGCAAGGAATGGACCCTGCTGTCGCACCGCGTCATCTTTCACGGGCGCCGGGTTTGCCATTCCCGGACCCCGGCCTGCGGCGTGTGTGTGCTGGCCCGCGACTGCCCGTCGTACGGACTCGGGCCGACGGACCTGGCCGCCGCCGCGGCGCTGGTGAAGGGTCCCGAGACCGAACACCTGCTGGCCCTGGCCGGGATCACCGAGTGAGTCGGTCTGCCCGTTGGACCGTGGTGGTGCTGGCCGTGTTCGTCGTTCTCGGTGTGGCGCTGTGGCGGCAACTCGGTGACGACCGGACCGCGTCCGGGCCGGCGGGCCAGCAGACTGTCGCGCGCGCACATCGCGACGCCGACACCCCGGCGGCGCTGGCCGGACCCCGGGCCAAGGCGGCCCTGCCGCCCTGTCCGGCACCGCAGGGCGGGCCCGGACCGCAAGCGCTGCAGGGCATCACGGTCGACTGCGCGGCCGACGGGACGCCCGTCGACGTCGCCAAGGCCGTCGCCGGCCGCGCCGTGGTGCTGAACTTGTGGGCCTACTGGTGCGGCCCGTGCGCCGACGAACTGCCCGCACTGGCCGAGTACCAGCGCCGGGTGGGCCCGAAGGTGACGGTGCTGACGGTGCATCAGGACGAGAACGAGACCGCCGGGCTGCTGCGGCTGGCCGACCTGGGCGTCAAGCTGCCGATGCTGCAGGACGGCCGGCGGCTGATCGCGGCCGCGCTGCGCGTCCCCAATGTCATGCCTGCGACCGTGCTGCTGCGCCCTGACGGTAGCGTTGCGCAGGTCCTGCCCCGGCCGTTCACCAGTGCCGACGAGATCGCCAGTGCAGTGAACGCACAGTTAGGAGTGTCGGGGTGAACGTGCTGAACCCACAGGCCGCCCCGGCCTGGCTGCGGCCCCTCGTCGACAACGCCGCGGACCTCCCGCAGGCCTACCGGCGCCGGGTGCCGAAGAGCGTGCTGGCGGCCATCACCGCCGCCGGCGCCACCGCGACATTGACCGGCACCAAGCGCGACGCCGCCGTCCTGGTGTTGTTCTCGGGCGCGCCCGACGCCCCCGCCGGTGCCCTGCCGCCCGACGCCGACCTGCTGGTCACCGTCCGCGCATCGACGCTGCGCCACCACGCCGGGCAGGCGGCGTTCCCCGGCGGCGCGTCCGATCCAGGGGACGACGGTCCCATCGGCACCGCGCTGCGCGAGGCGAACGAGGAAACCGGCATTGATCCCTCCCGGTTGCACATCCTGGCCACGCTGGACCGAATGTTCATCCCGCCCTCGGGTTTTCACGTGGTCCCCGTGCTCGCGTACTCGCCCGACCCGGGCCACGTCCTCGCCGTCGACCCGGCCGAGACCGCGATCGTCGCGCGGGTTCCGGTGCGCGCCTTCGTCAATCCCGAGAACCGGTTGATGGTGTATCGCAAAGAGAACACGCGGCAGTTCGCCGGCCCGGCATTTCTGCTCAACCAGATGCTGGTGTGGGGCTTCACCGCTCAGGTGATCTCCGCGATGCTCGACGTCGCAGGCTGGGCCAAGCCGTGGAACACCGACGTCGTCGAGGAACTGGACGCGGCAATGGCGCTGCTGGGCGAGTCCAGCGGTTACCGTGTGGATCAACCATGACACCTTCACAATGGCTGGATCTGGCCGTTCTGTCCGTCGCCTTCGTCGCCGCCGTCTCGGGCTGGCGGTCCGGGGCGCTGGGCTCCCTGCTGTCTTTTCTCGGTGTGGTGCTCGGCGCGGTGGCCGGTGTGCTGCTGGCGCCGCATGTGGTGGCGCACGTCGACGGCGCCCGCAGCAAGCTCTTCATCGCCCTGTTCCTGATCCTGGGCCTGGTCGTGGTCGGCGAGATCGCCGGTGTGGTGCTGGGCCGCGCCGTCCGCGGCGCCATGCGCAACGAGGTGGTGCGCGGATTCGACTCGGTCGTCGGCATGGCCCTGCAACTGGTCGCGGTCCTGGTTGCCGCCTGGCTGCTGGCCACCCCGCTGACGTCGTCCGACCAACCGAACCTGGCTGCCGCGGTGAACGGCTCGCGCGTGCTGTCCGAGGTCAACGACCTCGCACCGGCCTGGCTCAAGCGCGTGCCCACGCGGCTGTCGGCGCTGCTGAACACCTCGGGACTGCCGTCGGTGCTGCAGCCGTTCGGCCGCACGCCGATCGTCAGCGTCTCGGCACCCGATCCGGGGCTCGTCGCCGATCCGGCGGTGGCCGCGGCCAAGGGCAGCGTCGTGAAGATCCGCGGCGTCGCCCAGAGCTGCCAGAAGGTGCTCGAGGGCACCGGCTTCGTGGTGGCGCCCGGCCGGGTGATGTCCAACGCCCACGTGGTGGCCGGCTCCAACAGCGTCACCGTCCAGGTCGACGACAAGAGCTACGACGCCAAGGTCGTGTCGTACGACCCCGAGGCCGACATCTCGATTCTCGACGCGCCCGACCTGCCCGCGGCACCCCTGAAGTTCGACATGCAGGAGGCCGCGACCGGGACCGGCGCGGTGGTGATGGGCTATCCGGGCGGCGGTGAGTTCGCCGCGACGCCGGCGCGCATCCGCGAGGTCATCAAGCTCAACGGTCCGGACATCTACCACTCCACGACCGTCACTCGCGAGGTCTACACCATCAGAGGCAATGTCCGCCAAGGCAATTCGGGCGGACCGCTGATCGACGGCAGTGGGAAGGTGCTCGGTGTCGTGTTCGGCGCCGCCGTCGACGACGCCGACACGGGCTTCGTCCTCACCGCCGACGAGGTGGCCAAGCAGATGGCCAAGGTCGACAACTCCGAAGCGGTGCCGACCGGGAAGTGCATCTCAGCCGGGTAGCTGGTGCAGGAACGTCGACAGCTCCGAGGTGACGGTCGACGGCTGTTCCTCGTGCGCGAAATGTCCTGCGCCGGGGATGGATACGAAGCGGGTCTGCGGGGCGTAACGCTGCGTCCGGCGGACCGGGTCGTCGAGCACGTACGGATCGGCGGTGCCGTGCAGGTGCAGGACCGGGACCGCGGTGCGCTGTTTCATCGCGCGCATGAAGCGCCGGCCCTCACCGCGGAGCTGACTGCGCGCCGCCCACCGCTGGTATTCGAGCGCCGAATGCGCGGCCGACGGAATCTGGATCGCGGTGCGCAGGTGCGCGGCGGTCTGGGCGAAGTCGGCCGTCGCCGGCCAGGCGGCGCCGGCGCGGCTGCGCACCAGCTGCTCGACGGCCGCACCACCCCGCCGGGTCAGGACATGCTCGGGCCACCACGGCACCTGGTTGCGCAGCATCGCCGGCAGCAGGGCCGCGCGCTGGCCCTTGTCGGTCAGCGTCGACGACCGCAGCGCCACGGGATGCGGTGAACTGACCAGCGCGATGCCCCGCACCACCCGCGGATGCAGCATTGCCGTCGCCCAGCAGACGAGGCCGCCGTCGGCGTGTCCCACCAGTACGGCCGAGTGGTGTCCCAGCGCGCGCACCAGGCCCGCGGTGTCGCCGGCCAGCGTCCAGCCGTCGTATCCGGTCGGTGGTTTGTCGCTGCCGCCGTAGCCGCGCAGGTCGACCGCGACGACGCGGGCGCCCCGCAGGTCGCGCAACTGATGCCGCCACGAGTACCAGAACGAGGCGAACCCGTGCAGCAGGATCACCAGCGGGCGCTCGGCATTCGAGGAGCCGTCCGCGTTCCGGTCCTCGGGCTCGGAGCCCTCGGCCTCGACGACGTGGAAGCGGATCCCGTTCGCGTGCACCTGGAGGTGTCGCCACGGACCGTCGATCCGGACGACCGACGGATCAGGTGGCGGCACTACCAGCCTGAGGTGTCGCTAGAAGCCGTGCGAATGGAGGCTTGGCTCGACGGCTTGTCGTGGCCCGGTGTCAGCGCCACCTTGGCCTCCTTGACCGTGGCGATGGTGTCCCGCGGGCCGCGGATCTTGCGGACCTTGAGGAAGCCCAGGAAGGCGAGCGCACCCGTCGTCAGCACCATCAGCGCGAAGACGATGAGGTACGACGCCCAGCTCGGCAGCCACAGCTCCAGCAGCGAGCCGAGGAAGAAGAAGAAAAAGAACGTCGAGTAGAAGAGCACGACGAGGGCGGCGATGAACAGGACGCTGCCGGTCAGGCCCTTCTTGACGTCGGCGGTGATCTCGGCGCGCGCCAGCTCGACCTCGGCGCGCACCAGCGTCGACATCTGCGCGGTGGCTTCCTTGACCAGATCGCCGATCGACGGATCGGCCTTGGGTGCATGCGGATCCACCAGCGGGATCGAGGTCACCGTGGCTGGAACGGGGCCATTCTTGCGATCGCCATTGCTCACGAACACGTCCTCCCGGCGTCGGTGTAGTCCTGGCATATGTTGCCACGTGGGGCGCCGCTTAACGATCCGGCCCAGCGATACACTGCCCCGATGCGTTTGGCACCCGGGTTTGCTTCGATGTGTGGGATGGCCATTGCTCTGCTCGGCACATCGGTCGGGGTGCCGGCCCACGCGGATGCACCGGTGCCGCTGGGCGGTGGCTCGGGCATCGTCGTGGACGGCGACACGTTCTGCACCCTGACCACGATCGGTCACGACAATCGCGGCAAGCTGGTCGGCTTCACGTCGGCGCACTGCGGCGGTCCCGGTCACGAGGTGGCGGCCGAGGGCGCAGAGAACCGGGGCACCCTGGGCGTCATGGTGGCCGGTAGCCAGCCGCTGGACTACGCCGTCATCGAGTTCGACCCGGCCAAGGTGCAGCCGCTGAACAACGTCAACGGCTTCCAGATCGACGGCATCGGCCCGGACCCGGCCTTCGGTCAGGTGGCGTGCAAGCTGGGCCGCACCACGGGCTACACGTGCGGTGTCACGTGGGGCCCCGGACAGGACCCGGGCACCATCGTGGACCAGGTGTGTGGCCAGCCCGGCGACTCGGGCGCGCCCGTCACCGTCAACAACAAACTGGTCGGCATGATCCACGGCGCCTTCAGTGACGACCTGCCGACGTGCGTCGTCAAGTACGTGCCGCTGCACACCCCGGCCGTGACGGTGTCGATCAACGCGGTGATCGCCGACCTCGACGCCAAGAGCCGGCCCGGCGCGGGCTACGTGCCCATCGCCTGAGCCGGCCTGGCCCTGCTGGCTGCCCTACTTACTGGCGCGGATGGCCTCGAAGACGCTGGGGTCGACGAGGGTGGAGGTGTCCCCGAGATCGCGGCCCTCGGCGACGTCGCGCAGCAGGCGGCGCATGATCTTGCCGCTGCGCGTCTTGGGCAGCTCGGGCACGATGTGGATCTCGCGCGGCTTGGCGATGGGGGAGATCTCGGTCGCGACCTGGGCCCGCAGTTCTTCGACGATGTTCTCCGAGCCGCCGTGCGCGGAGGCCTTGAGGATGACGAACGCGCAGATGGCCTGCCCGGTGGTGGCGTCGGTGGCGCCGACGACGGCGGCCTCGGCCACACCGGAGTGCCCGACGAGTGCGGACTCGACCTCGGCGGTGGAGATGCGGTGCCCGGAGATGTTCATGACGTCGTCGATACGGCCCAGGACCCAGATGTTGCCGTCGGCGTCGTAGCGGGCGCCGTCACCGGCGAAGTACCAGCCCTGCTCGGCGAAGCGGGACCAGTAGGTGTCCTTGAAGCGTTCGTCGTCGCCCCAGATGCCGCGCAGCATCGACGGCCACGGCTTGTCGAGCACGAGGTAGCCGGTGACGTGTTCTTCCTCGTCGGCGCCGGGGACCAGTTCGTTGCCGTCGTCGTCGACGATCTTGGCGCTGATGCCCGGCAGTGGGGTCATGGCCGAGCCGGGCTTGGCGGCGGTGACGCCGGGCAGCGGGGAGATCATGATGGCGCCGGTCTCGGTCTGCCACCAGGTGTCCACGATGGGCGTGGTGCCCGCGCCGATGTGTTCGCGGTACCAGCGCCAGGCCTCGGGGTTGATGGGCTCGCCGACCGAGCCGAGCACCCGCAGGCTCGACAGGTCGTGCGCCGCGGGGATCTGGTGGCCCAGCTTCATGAACGTGCGGATCAGCGTCGGCGCCGTGTAATAGATGGTGACACCGTACTTTTCGATGATGTCGAAGTGCCGGTGCTCGTTCGGTGAGGTCGGGGTGCCTTCGTAGACGACCTGCGTGACGCCGTTGGACAGCGGCCCGTAGACGATGTAGGTGTGCCCGGTGACCCAGCCGATGTCGGCGGTGCACCAGTAGACGTCGTCGGCCTTGATGTCGAAGACGTTGTGGTGGCTGTAGGACGCCTGCGTCAGGTAACCGCCACTCGTGTGCACGATGCCCTTGGGCTTGCCGGTGGTGCCGGAGGTGTACAGCAGGAACAGCGGCTGCTCGGCGTCGAACGCCTCGGGGGTGTGGTCGGTGGACTGTGAGTCGACGATCTCGTGCCACCAGACGTCGCGGCCCTCGGTCCAGTCGACGTCGATGCCGGTGCGCTTGACCACCAGGACGTGCTCGACGCTCGGCTGGCCGGTGACGGCTTCGTCGACCGCGGACTTGAGCGAGGCCGCCTGGCCGCGGCGATACTGCCCGTCGGTGGTGATGACGAGCTTGGCCTGGGCGTCCTCGACGCGGGCGGCCAGCGCGGTGGCCGAGAAGCCGGCGAACACGACCGAGTGCATGACACCCAGGCGCGCGCAGGCCAGCATCGCCACGATGGCCTCGGGCACCATCGGCATGTAGATGGCGACGCGGTCGCCGGCGGTCAGGCCCAGCGCGGTCAGGGCGTTGGCGGCCTTACTCACCTCGTCCTTGAGCTGGGCGTAGGTGATGTCGCGGGCGTCACCGACGGGCTCGCCTTCCCAGTGGATCGCGACGCGGTCGCCATTGCCGGCCTCGACGTGGCGGTCGACGCAGTTGTAGGCGACGTTGAGCTTGCCGTCGCCGAACCACTTGGCGAAGGGTGCGTTGGACCAGTCGAGCACCTCGGTGAACGGGGTCGCCCACGACAACCGCTCGCCCTGGCGGCGCCAGAAATCCAGGCGGTCGGCGTCGGCCTCTTGATACAGCGCGGCGGTGGCATTGGCCTGCGCGGCGAACTCGGCAGGCGGCGGGTAAGCCTGTGGCACAGCGGTGTCTTGTGTCATGGTTGTGAGCGTAGTCACTGGCACGTTGCAATGACGTTGGAGGTGGCTCGCCACCGTGACGTTGGAGGTGACCACCTGGTGGCACTACCGTGTGCGGACGTGGCTGCACCTGACCCGCTGGCTCCCCTGGCCGAACTGCCCGGCGTGGCCGAGGCCGGAGACGAGGCGCGTGAAGCGCTCGGCCGGGCCCACCGGCACAAGGTGAACTTGCGCGGTTGGCCGGCCACCGCGGCCGAGGCGTCGATGCGGGCCGCTCGGGCGTCGTCGGTACTCGACGGCGGATCCCTGAGCTTCAGTAAGGACGGCGAGGCCCCGGCGAAAGGTGAGCGCGCCGACGCGGTGCTCGCCGGCGCGCTGCGCGTGGCCGAAGCGCTCGAAGGCGGCGCGACCGCGCTCGTCGGCGTCTGGCAGCGCGCGCCGTTGCAGGCGATCGCCCGGCTGCACTCGCTGGCGGCCGCGGATCTGACGGACCCGGACCGGCTCGGCCGGCCCCGCACCGACGATCCGGACGTGGGCCGCCGGCTCGAGCTGCTCGGCGAGATCGTGAGCGGTGGGAGCCGGGTACCGGCGACCGTCCTCGCGGGCGTCGCTCATGGCGAACTACTGAGCCTGGCTCCATTCGGGGTCGCCGACGGTGTGGTGGCGCGCGCGGTGTCCCGGTTGATCACCATGTCCAGTGGACTCGACCCGCACGGCCTCGGCGTACCGGAGATGTACTGGATGCGCCAGGTTGGCGAATACCGTGCCGCGGCACGGGGCTTCGCGTCGGGCACGGCCGACGGGCTGACGGCGTGGTTGATCTGCAGCAGTCGTGCGCTGCACGCCGGGGCCCGGGAGGCGCTGTCGATCGCGCAGGCCTCGGCCAAGTAGCGGGCTGTCCGCGATCTTCTCCAGCAAAGACGGAAACATAAAAGCGGGCGACGCTCCGTCGTCAGAGGACATCTGACTCGGCTCGCCGCCCGCTAGCACGGAACCCCGGTTACCAAGCGTGCTTGTCGGGTTGTGTGGGTGGCCTCGGCGTCCCTGCGATGCGCTGCGGCTACAACCCCACCCAAGGGGTCCTCTTAGCCGTTCGCTTTTCGCAATTACGCAGGCCCACAACGCTTTTACCATTGTCGCGGTATGTGCTCCGCGTGGGTGCCGGTATTCCGTGCTGGGATGCCCTCTTCGGGAGGCCGAACCTTCTCTTCCGGTTCGGTCTTGGCCTCGGGGGCTTCCGTGCTTCCTTTGTACTACGTGACCGCAGTCACATCAAGGGTCAATCACCGGCGATTTGTGATTGTTACGGAGCCGGTCTCAGCAACTCGTCAGTAGCTTTCAGAAGTTCAGTCGACGGAGCAGCGAGTACGTCACGGCGCCGGCCGCGAGGGCACTGGCGCCGACGGCCAGGGTGGTGGCCACGGCGGCGCCCGACGGCGCCGGCAGCCGGTCCCGCAGCGAGACCGGGCGGGTGAAGGTCAGTACCGGCCAGCCGCGGGCGGCGGCCTCCTTGCGCAGGGCGCGATCCGGGTTCACCACGGCCGGGTGGCCGACGGCCTCAAGCATCGGCAGATCGGTGATGGAGTCCGAGTAGGCGTAGCAGTGCTCGAGCGCATAGCCCTCGCGGGCCGCGAGTTCCTCGATCGCCTCGACCTTGCCTTCCGCGAAGCAGTAGAAGTCGACGTCGCCGGTGTACTTGCCGTCCTCGACCACCATGCGCGTGGCCATCGAATGGTTGGCACCGAGTTCGCGGGCGATGGGCGCGACGATCTCCTCGCCCGATGCCGAGACCACCACGACGTCGCGGCCACACAGCTTGTGGTCGGCGATCAGGTTCGCGGCCTCGGCGAAGACCAGCGGGTCGACGATGTCATGCAGCGTCTCCGCGACGATCGACTTGACCTGTTCGACGTCCCAGCCGGTGCACATGTTGGTCAGGTAGGACCGCATGCGGTCCATCTGATCGTGGTCGGCGCCGGACATCAGGAACAGAAACTGTGCATAGGTGGACTTGAGGACGGCTTGCCGGTTCAGCAGTCCCTGGTTGAAAAAAGGTTTGCTAAAAGCGAGGGTGCTGGACTTGGCAATCACCGTTTTGTCGAGATCGAAGAAGGCCGCGGTGCGCACCGGAGCGCTCGACTCGGCCTCCTGACGCGGCGCGGCCGCGGCCCCGGCGGCCGGATCGGATGCGGTCACGGCTCCCAGCATATGCTCCGGAATGCCGGTGCCGGGTGGGCGGCGGTGTCGCCGTGTCGGTCGCCCGCGGGGTGGCCATCGCGGCGATTGACGTGCTGACACGCGCCTTTCACAGACAATCAACAGTTGCGCACAGCCCTGTTGACGTGTGTATAGTGGGCATTACCCGGCCAGCGCCGGGTGTGCATCAGCCCGACCCCCCGGGGCTGATCCACGACGACCTCCGCCTCCTCCCCCCCTGGCGGGGGTCGTCCCTTTTTCGAGGTCAGTCGAATTCCTCGAGGCATGGCCTCTCCGGCGTCTTTCAACCGGCGCCCGATTGCTGTTTTCCCCGCGTGGCGCAGGTGCTGCGACCCAGGTCCATCGAGTGTCGTGGTCCATCCACGGAAAAGTTGCGGAACGACATTCTCACGACTCCGTCAATAAAGTTGTCCACAGTTTGCGATTCATCCACATTCTGCGTGCGGGCTCTGGTGCCGCGGCCCGCCGCGGATCACGGTGGATCCATGACTACGAACGGGGCACTGGCCCTGATCGCCGACCCCGGACTGCGCGAGGAAATCGAGCGCATCGCCGCGGCGGCGGGCATCCGGGTGGTGTACGCGGCAGAGCCCTCGGGCCGCAAGGCGTGGGTCGGTGCGGCGGCGGTCCTGCTGGACGTCGCGGCGGCGCGGCGCTGTCGCGAGCTCGGGATGCCGCGGCGGCCCGCCGTGGTGTTGATCGCCACCGACGCGCCGGGCACCTGCGAGTTCGAGGCCGCGATGGTGATCGGTGCGCAGGAGGTCATCACCCTGCCCGGCCAGGAATCGGGGCTCGTCGGCGTCCTGTCGGATGCCGCGGCCGGTGAATCCGACGGGCGCCGTGGCGCCGTGGTCGCGGTGATCGGCGGACGTGGCGGCGGCGGTGCGTCGGTCTTCGCGGTCGCGTTGGCGCAGGTCGCGGCCGAACCGGACCGCGAGTGCCTACTTGTCGACGTCGACGCCTGGGGTGGCGGCCTCGATCTCGCCCTGGGTGCCGAGGGCGACGCCGGCCTGCGCTGGCCGGACCTGACGGCAGCAGGGGGACGGCTCAGTTATCCGGCCCTGCGCGATGCGCTACCGCGCCGGCGCGGGGTGGTGGTGCTGGCGGCCGGCCGCACCGGTGCCGAGTTGAGGCCGACGGCGCTCGCCGCGGTGATGGACGCCGGGAGCCGCGCCGGCGCGACCGTCATCTGCGACGTGCCGCGGCAGTCGTCGGCGGCGGCCGAGACGGTGCTGGCCGCAGCCGATCTCGTGGTCGTGGTGACGCCGGCGGAGGTGCGCGCCTGCGCGGCGACCCGGGTCGTGGCCGACTGGGTGACGGCCGTCAACCCGAACGTCGGCCTGGTGGTGCGGGGTCCTGCGCCCGGCGGGCTGCGCGCCGCGGAGATGGCGACGATCCTCGGGCTGCCGCTGCTGGCGGCCATGCGGGCCGAGAGCAACCTCGACGGCGCGCTCGAGCGGGGCGGTCTCGGCCGGAGTCTGCGGAGCCGGTCACCGCTGGCCGTGGCCGCCCGCCGCGTACTCACGGTGCTGGGCCGACAGCCCGGGGAGGCGGCGTGACGTCGTCGTTGGTGGATCGGGTCCGGGAACGACTGGCCGCGCAGACCAGCGGTGCCCTGCACCCCAACGCGGTGGCTGCGGCCATCCGAGCTGAGTCCGGCGGCGTACTCGCCGACAGCGACGTACTGGCCGGCATGCGGCTGCTGCAGACCGAGCTGACCGGTGCCGGGATTCTGGAACCGCTCCTGCGGGCACCGGGCACCACCGACGTGCTGGTCAGCGCGCCCGACGAGGTGTGGGTCGACGACGGAAACGGGTTGCGCCGCAGCACCATCCGATTCCCGGACGAGAATGCCGTACAGCGCCTGGCGCAGCGGCTCGCGCTGGCGGCCGGGCGGCGGCTCGACGATTCGCAGCCCTGGGTCGACGGCCAACTCGGCGGTATCGGCGGTGGCTTGACCGTGCGGTTGCATGCCGTGCTGCCCCCGATCGCCGCCGCGGGCACCTGCCTCTCGCTGCGGGTCCTGCGGCCCGCGACGCAGGACCTGGCCGGCCTCGTCGGCTCCGGGGCCATCGCGCCGCCCGCGGTCCCGCTCATCGCCGATATCGTCGCGGCGCGGCTGGCCGTTTTGGTTTCCGGTGGAACCGGCGCCGGCAAGACCACCATGTTGTCCGCGCTGCTCGGAGCTGTCGACCCCGCGGAGCGGATCGTCTGTGTGGAAGACGCCGCCGAGCTGGCACCGCAACATCCGCACCTGGTCCGGCTGGTCGCGCGCGGCGCCAATGTCGAGGGCGTCGGCGAGGTGACGGTGCGTGACCTGGTCCGGCAGGCACTGCGGATGCGCCCCGATCGCATCGTGGTCGGCGAGGTCCGCGGTGCGGAGGTCGTGGATCTGCTCGCGGCGCTCAACACCGGCCACGAGGGCGGGGCCGGGACGGTGCATGCGAACAGCCCCGCCGAGGTGCCCGCCCGCATGGAAGCGCTCGCCGCGGTCGGCGGGTTGGACCGCGCCGCACTGCATTCGCAACTGGCGGCCGCGTGCCAGGTGGTGCTGCACACCGCGCGGACCCGCGACGGGCACCGGCACCTGAGTGAGATCGCGGTGCTGCGCCGGGCCACGGACGGGACCGTCACGGTCGTGACCGCCTGGCACGTCGACCGGGGCGCCGGTCCGGGCATGCCCGCGCTGAGCGAACTGCTGGCTGCGCGGGGCCGGTCGTGAGTCCCGCGCTGCTGTTGGCGCTGGCCGTGCTGGTCGCGCCCGGCCCGTGTGGGCCAACGCGGTTGGGACATCGAAAACGCTTGGCGGAATCGGGTTCTCGCGGTCGACCGCGGTTGCTCTGGTCGGTGGCGGCCGTGCTCGCCGTCGTGGCGCTCGTCGTCCTGCCGCTGCCGGTGCTGCTGGCCGGGGCGGCGGTGGTCGGGACCGTCGGGCTCCGGTGGCGGCGCTCGCGGCAGGCGGCGCAGCGTGCCGAGGAAGCACAGACCCTGCAGGGTGCACTCGGCATCCTGGTCGGCGAATTGCGGGCCGGGGCGCATCCGGTCGCGGCGTTCGATGCCGCGGCCAATGAAGTGGACGGGCCCGTCGCGGTGGCGTTGGCGGAGGTCGCGGCGCGGGCGCGGCTGGGTGCCGACGTCTCGGCCGGTCTGCGCGCCGTCGCGGCATCGTCGGCGCTGCCGGCCCATTGGCAGCGCCTCGCCGTGTACTGGCAACTGGCGCTCGACCACGGCCTGGCCATCGCCCCGCTGATGCGCGCCGCTGAGCGTGACGTCGTTGCGCGTGAACGCTTCACGTCGCGGATCCGGGCGGGCATGGCAGGTGCGCGAACGACGGCAGCCGTGCTGTCGGGGCTGCCCGCACTCGGAATTGTGTTGGGGCAGTTGATCGGTGCGCACCCCGTGCGTTTCCTGGTGGGCGAGGGCGCGGCCGTGCTGGCGGTCGGTGTGGTGCTGTGCTGCCTCGGGTTGCTGTGGTCGGACCGGATCATCACACGGGCGCAGCGATGAGCGCGGTGCCGGTTCTCCTGCTCGCCGTGGCGATTCTGCTGATCCCCGGCCCAGCGGTGTACCGAATCCGGCCCCGTCCGCCGGACCGGTTCTCGCCGACCGCGGCGCCGGACGACCCGCTGGCGGTGCCGTCGAGCCTGGACGTGCTGGCAGCCTGCCTTTCGGCCGGCATGGCGACCGGTGCGGCGGCCGGGGCGGCGGTCGCGTCGGCACCGGCTGATCTGGCGGGCGTCCTGCGCCGCGCGGCCGAACTTCTGGCACTGGGTGCCGGCCCCGCGACGGCCTGGGCGGAGCCGAGTCGTGGTACGGACCCGCACGTGATCGCACTGCTCCGGCTGGCGCGGCGGTCGGCGTCGTCGGGCGCCGCGATGGCGCAGGGCGTCGCCGAACTGGCCGAGCAGGCCAGGGCCGACGCCGGTGATGCGGCGGACGCGGCCGCCGAGCGGGCCAATGTGTTGATCGCCGGGCCCCTCGGGCTCTGTTATCTGCCGGCATTCGTCTGTCTCGGCATCGTGCCGGTGGTCGCCGGCCTGGCCGGTGACGTGTTCCGGTCCGGGGTGTTCTGATCGCAACAACTGATCGCAACAAGGGGAGGAAAAACCATGAAGATGAACAGCTTTCGCGCGCTCGAGGCCCGCGTGACCATGCTGCTCACCGACGAGAGCGGGATGTCGACCGTCGAATATGCCATCGGGACCCGGATTATCTACCCTTAGAGGCGGTAGCGTGCCTCGAAAAATGCCCTGTGAACTGTGGTTACTTGACGACAGCGCGAGTTGCTCTGGCGTTAGCCACGTGAGCTACGTCACCTTTCGGTCGGTACTTACTAGGCCTGGGCCGTCGCCTTATCTGTATATGACGGTTCAGCCAGAACTGTCGTTGACCATCGAAGGACCGGGCCCGCGCACCGGGGCACGCGTGGCTGGCGGGAATCGCTAACCTGAGTGCGGCACTTCGGGGAAGGGAGCTTTGCGGGTGCTTGATGCCGCTGAGTTGTTGTTGGGGTGTCAAGGCATCTGGGCGCGTACGGGGTGACCGCCGCCCATACCGATCTCGATGCATTGCAGTGGGCTGGCCAGGTTTACGAGATGGCTTGGCGGTTGCGTAACTCAGGGCTGTCCTCGGCGCAACGTGTGGCAGCAATCGCCACCGAGGCGCAGCTGCCCGGCCGAGAATCCGAAATCCCGATCGCGCGTGCCCCTGGCTGGTCGTCCGGAATTCGCGGTCGCCCCAGGAGGACAAGGCCGTGCGTCGTGCTGTCAGGTGTGGCTGGAACAATTGCATTAGGTACGAGGCGTACGCCACAGAGGGCGGGAGGGTAATCCATCTCAGCGTTCGAGGAGCTGTCGCGGCAGGGTCATCTGGGGCAGCACGGTGTCGAGGTTGTCCGGCGGATCGTCGAGCAGGAGCTGCAGAAGTTCCGTTCGCTGCGGAAGACCGTCGAGTTGGACGACGCGGTGCAGGAGTTCTTCGTTGACCGCATCAAGCCGCTCACCGCAGCACTTGTCGCGAAGGCGACGTCCGATCAGTCGTATGGGCGGCTGGTTCGCGCGTCGGTGAAAAACTGGTTGATCGACCAAGCGAGAACCGTCGGCACTGGCCCACTGCGGCGTTGCGTCGAGAAGGTGCTGGCACAGTCAGTCCAGTTCGAACAGGTCCCTGCTGGCAGCTTGGGTGCGGGGCGATGGCGCGTGGCGGGTAGCGACTGGTTGCCATGGGCCGGCGATACCGGTGAACTGGTCGCGGTGGCGTGGTCGGTGCCGAACGTGCGCGTTCCGAAATGGTCGAGTCCCTCTCGCCGCCCTCCGGTCGCCGATCGAGCCTCGTTGGTGGCCATCATCGCCGCCGTGCTGCAGGCGGCCAGCGGGAGTTTGGAAACTGCACAGCTGGTGTATGTCTTCAGCCAGCGCTTCGCTGCGGCGCTTGATCGCAATCCCGTGTCCCTCAGCCGGGGTTCCGATGAGGATGAGACTGGTATCGATCCCGCGTCGGATGCCCTTGGTCCTGAAGATGAGTTCATCGCCGAGTTGGCGATTGATGATGTTGCCGCCGCAGCAATAGAAATTGTTCGCCGCCTATCCGATTTGGAGCGCGCGGCGGTGCCGCTCCTAGACGACCAGGCTTCCATTCAGCAACTTGTGGGTCGCGGACGCAGTCAAAGTGCCCTGTTTTCCCAGCGGCTAAGAACGAAAATCCGTGAGCTCGCGGGCACCGGAGCCGATCGTGAAGACATCGTCAGGGAGGTAATCGCGTTATGCGCTGCCCCTGCTTCATGACGGACAAAGCACACGATGTGCCGTCAGACTTGTATGAAAACAGCATCAACCCTCGCGTGGAGAGGAGAGTTCATTGATCAAGCGATCTCCGCGATTCGACCTGCTTGAACTAGCCCGCAACGCTGCGGTTCCTCATCCGCTAACCAACGAAGGTCGGCACGCACGATTTGGGGACGGCCGTGATCAAGTCCTCAGACGCGGGCAGGTATGGCGAGCTCAGTGGGACGAGGTCACTGTTCTGGTGCTGTTGGCTGAAACCAGCAGCACAGACGTTGATGTCATCCCAGTCACCGTGGACCCGGACGCCGCCGACTCAACTGCACTTGTCTTAGACCCGTCGCTAACGGCGTTCGGCGTCGAAACCACGTTGTGGATCAATCTCCGTACACGTCTACCGCTGCGCGTACTCGACGAGATCATTGATGAATTCCCCGCCGATCTCATGAACGAAGTTATCGACGATCCACAGGTTGACTTGCCGCGCGGCGTGCGCAAAGGCCCACCCGCAGCGTCAGTATTCGACCCGTCGAAGCAGATTCGAGCGGAAATCGAAGACGATCTCTCGGACTTGCAAGCCAGTCCGCAATTACCAGTCGAAGGCGGATCGGCGACGACACCTCCCACACTGGCGTCGATCTTGGGCAAGAACGTCAATTTGGGTGCGTTGGTGGATGCCCTGGGTCCCTGTGGGCTCAATCAGTCCGACGTCATGAGCGTACTTAAAGGCAAGCGGTTCCTGACCCCCGATCTCGTGGACGCGATTGCCAGCGTGACCGATATCAGCCGCGCGGCGATTGCCGAAGCGGTGACGCCGCTCCCAGCTGAGTTGGTCGAAGAGGTCGATCATCCTCGCTGGCGTTCGATGTGGCGTGACTGGGCGCACAGAGATGGGCTCGATGAGTCGACGGCGCGACTTCGCGGGACCTACGAGTTATACGCCCTAGCAGCACGGCAAACGGGTGCCCAAAAGCCGGATTGGGCGGCCCGGCTCGCACAGTTTCGCCAACTGCGTGATAACCCTCGGCGTTCCTGATCATGGCGCGCGTCTATATCGCTGAAGCTCAAGCCCAGGCTGAGTCGATGGCTTCGGTTGTCGAGCGGTTACACCCCGGTTCGGTTGACCGCCTGCGCGTCGATCCGCTCGCCGAGCTTCGCCGGTGGGACGACCTGTCGTTGACCTTTGTCAGCGAAGCTGGCTCCCGGGAGGACTGTTCAGTGGCGGGCAGTTACCAATCGACACCTCCGACACTTGTTGTGACACAGTCGAAGTCCATCGGACGGCAGAATTTCACGGCACTGCACGAGCTGGGACATCATCTGCAGCAAACCGACATCGATTTGGGTAACGCGGTATTCCAGCACCGCGATCCGGACCAGTTTGAAGAGCAATCTTGTGATGCATTTGCTGCCCGAATTCTGTTGCCGGACGATGAATTAGCCCGCACGATGGATGCACGCGGCCCGACGGCGCAGGACGTGGTTGACCTGTTCACTACGCGCTCGTCGGCGTCGCGTGAGGCCTGCTGCGTCTGGGCGGCACGGCGTCTACGTGGGTCGGGCGCGGCCGTGCTGTTGGATGCCGCCGGTGTCGTGTTGTTCGCGGCATCAAATGGTTTCATTCCGCCGGCCCGGCGATCGGATCAGTCGCGCACGCCCCTGATCGAGGCAGCCCTCGGCAGTCGCAGCAACGGTGCGACTCGCGACGAGACATACGTGAGCTACCGCAACGGCGGTCGCAGCGACACTGTGTTCGGTCAAGCCCGGTGGTTCGATGACGACTATCTCGTGGCGGTGTTGGTCACCGACAACGCGCCGTGGATGCCATTGTCGCTGCCACGGCAGTCAACGTGGAGCGAGAAGCGTACGCGGTTCTGGGAGTGTGAGACGTGCGCCGAGTCGTTTTCCGTCGATGAGACGTGTGCGCGGTGCAACGATCCGCGGTGCCCAAGTGGGCACTGCGGCTGTCACGCCGCGCGTGCCGCGAAAGACAAACAGTGCGGCGATTGCTTCCAAGTCCTTGCGCCGTCGAGGTTTTCGCCCGGTAGTGATGTTTGCAAAGATTGCATCGATTGACGGCTAGCCGGAGTCGACACCGGCCGCCGCCGCGTCTGGTCCGGGATCAATACCGGCTGGCACGAAGGTGCGCAGCGGTCCGGCCTCACCGTGAGGCAGCGAAATCAAGTGGGTACCGGACAACGCTGCTCCGGGTTGCAGGTGCGCGCCCAGGATGCTCGTCAGGCTGGCGGCGACGCCGCCCAAATCTGCTGCGGCACCGTGGAATGTGGGGGTTGAACAGCCTCGGGTGGGGATGATTTGGTCATCGGTTGCAGACGTATCCCAGAGTGCATGGAATGCCTCCAACGTGCCATCGCTGATGATGTGTTCTCCCGCCTGGCGGTCGAGTGTGAACGGCCCGCACGGCGTTGGGGGCGATGACACCGTCAACATGCCGATGGTTCCGGTGAGTGAGTCTGTGGCGACCTGGGCGATGACGGGCCGATCTGTTTGTCTGCTGGCCAGGTCGTCGAGGAGTCGACCGATCGCGACGCTGACTGTCGCGTCGACGATGAGGTCAACCTTGTCGAAATCGGCGCCTTCGGGCACATAGGTGCGGTGAACGCTGATGTCAACCGAGTCGCTGATACTGCGGAGGCGTCGCGCCAATGCGTCGACCTTGGTGTCGCCGACGTCAAGTTCGGTGAAGTTCTGACGTACCAACAGACCACCGGAAATCGTACCGGGATCGCACAGCACGATTCGAGCGGCGCCAGCCCGGACAGCGAACTCGGCGATCCAGGAACCAAGACCTCCACAGCCCCATACTGCGATCGATTTGCCCGCGTAGCCGGTGACCGGACGGCCGGCGTCCCTGCGGGTGGTCACTTCCGGCCGCTCATCTGATATGAGCCACCACTGCAACGGTGTTGAGAGGTCAACTTGAGCGGGGTCAAGGTTCATCACCGACTTCTCATTGTTGCTGGATCGCGCGGCCGCCCGAATTGAATCGGCTACGGCGGACGGGAGGTTGGCGGCCAACAGGTGCGGCGCACCGCCGGACGGGTGTGGCACAGCAAGGACCAGCGGTTGCCGACTGCCATCCTGTTTACGGATGGCGCTAGCGCCCAGGACCGACAGCATGATGCCCGACATAGTGTCGCGTTTCACTGGGGCGTCGAAAAGCACTGTGGGAGTGCGTGTTTCAAGGCGTGGACTATCGACGAGGGTGAGCAGGTCGCCGAGCGTGTGTCCCGCGCCCAGTGGCAGATCCGCGTCGAGTTGGATCACCGGGGTGTGCTCGGCTTCGGTGATTGCCGCTGGCCGGGCGAGTGTGAGGTCCAGCCGGTGCGGAGCACGTGGCAGCAGCCATCCGTGTCCGACACGGCGGACAGGGTCGAGCGTATGCCGGACGACGACCGTCAGTGCCCCGTCGGTGGCGTGCAGGACGCCGCCGACGGCGTGGTACATCGCGTCCTGAGCGTCGAAGCGGTTGCCGGCCGCATCAGCCAGCCATGCGAAGAGCCGGTCGAGGAATCCGCCAAATCCTACGGTGGGATCCCATTCACGAGACGGGTCCAGGTACAGGCAGAGTCGCTGGCCCTGTAGGACATGGGGGTGGCCCAGGAAGCGGTGGTGATCGACTTCAACCCGCGGCGGCTGATATTCGTATTGCCCAACCACGACACTGACATCTTCGTTGGTGCGCAACATAATACCGCCCGGCGCGTGGGCGAGGTTGGCGGTGCACAACCGTAACCGCAGTCGCATCGCGCCGGTTGCGTCAAGTCGGTGGCGACCGATGAGCTGGACTTCGTCTGGGTGCGTCTCGATCACCACTCGCAGCTCACTCAGGACTCTCTGCTGCCACGGGGACAGGGCCGGAGGGCTCACCCGGCACGTCCGGGCAGCGTCACCGCCGATCGTGCTACCGCCGTGCCAGTGACGAGGGTGGCGTATTTGTCCGCTGTCCGTGCCGCTTTCGGTGCGGTGAACCCGTCACCGAACAGCGCCTGCCATTTTCTCACCGACTTGTCGGGGTCGGTTTCCAGGTAGGCAGAACGGATTTCGGAGGCGTGGGTGTGGATGCGGTCGCGGAAGTACGAGTAGGTTTCCTGGGTCCAGCGGTGGTCGAAGGAGGTACCGGTGCCGGCCGGGTCCATCAAGATGGGCTTGGTCGGACGTTGTTGCAGCCAGTCGTCGAGGTCGGAAACGATGTGCAGCAGCGCGGTCGGCACGTCCGAGTAGTAGCCGTTATCAACGATCTTGTGCCATTCCTGCACCTGCTCGCCCAACATGGTGGTCAGCAGGATGGACTTCGTTCCGGTGAACGAGTTCTTGTGGTCACGTAGGAATTTCATGATGCGGATGACTTCACGCAGGTGCTTGTTGGCGATTGTGTCCTTGGCCTTCATCCAGGCGGTGAAACCGTCGGTGTCGGTGCGCTCCCAAATGTTGTTGTCCCGGTTGATGATCCACTGGGACCCATCATTGCGGACCACAAACGGGACGATATCCAGATGCATGACGTCGTTGGCGTAATTCAGGTACACACACCGGCATTTCCGGCCGTGGGTCATGTTTTTGTAGGGCGACGTGTTGTGTAGCACGCTGTAGATTGCGTCGCCGTACTTCTTCTTGTCGGAGTCCCAATCCGGGTTTTCGACCATCTGGACCATGAAGTCGGCATCGAAAGCCTTGCCGTTGACCGGGCGGATGATGGTTTTCTGCGGCCAGGAGCCCTGCGGGATCTTCTTCTTGATCAGCGGACCCAGGTCGTCATCGTTGGTGAGGACCCCGTAGACAGTGTCGACACGCTGGCCGAGCAGGTCCAGCTTGGGCTGCGGCATGTTGACGGTGTTGTCGAGAAAGTTCTTGAAGTAGTCGGTGTGCTTCATCGTGCGCCTCCCGGCGGTGTTGTGGTGGCCAGGTCGCTGCCCGGGCCGTGGACAGGGGTGTAGGGGGATGCGACGTGCCCCGCGAAGGTTTTGGTGTAGCTCGGGGTGAGCTGGCGGCTCTGGCTGGAGGCCAGGCCGGCCAAGTCCTTCGGGTCCGCCTGGTCCAGGGAGAAGATGGCGCCGGGCACGGTCACGTCGAACCGGGCGTAGTTGTCTTCTCCGACCAAATGCGCTGCGGTGCCCTGAGTCCCGCGGGTGGATGCGGTGACCATCAGCGACGTGGCGGTGCTGGCCCAGGTTCCCCATCCGCCTGTGTCACATCGCTTGGGGTGTGTTGTCCTCTGATCGATGGTGCCGAGGTTGAGCACTCGGATGGATCGTAGCGGGATGCCCAGCATGCTGACCGCTTCGCCGATCCCGATCACCGACGGGTTGTTCGCCCAGACCCCACCGTCGATGAGTCGCTGTCCGTCCACCGATGCCGACGGAAAGTACGTTGGCGCCGCCGTCGTAGCCATGGCCACGTCGACCATTGGAATCTTCCAGTCGCGGCGCAGCCGCTCGTGGTGCGGGGTCTTGAAGATGTGGACCTCACCCACCTGCACGTCCCACGACGGAATCACCAACCGCTTGCCACTCTCACCCAGAAGTCGTTGGCCGAGAACCTGTTCGAGTGCCTCACGTAGGACCTCACCGGAGTACGCGTGCCTGAACGGCCGCAGCAGGTAGCGGAGTTTGTGCGACTTTCGGTAGGGAAACACGCGCGCACTGAGCGCCTCATAGTGTTCGACGATCTCTGCTGGACGCATGCCCGCCCCGAGTGCCAGCGCCAGGATGCCACCGGCAGACGTTCCCGTGATCAGGTCGAAGGCGTCCGTGATCGAGATACCGAGATCGGCTTCGAGCCGAGCCAGTACGTGAGCGGAAAACAGCGCCTTAGCGCCGCCACCGTCCAGCGCGAGCACCTGGAATCGCTGCACGTCCACGATGTCCCGCACGGTCGGGTCTGTACCGCGGCTGTCCCCTGTCATGCGTCGGTCCAGTCCACGCTGCCGGTGATCGCCAGCGTGCAGCCGCCGACATGCCGCGATCGTCGCGCCGTCGAAGCTGTCGCGGCGTCGGCGCGATGGCCGGTCACGAGCCTCCCATTGGAAGGCTGATCAGGGGGTAGGTTGCGGTAGTTCATGACGCTCCCTTCGGCCGGCCAAGCCCAATGCTTGGCACTACCGATGTATGACGTCACATCTCCGAATTCGTCCGGCACCTCATCGGTCACCTTCTTGTACCTCGTCCGTACGACATCCGGACGCCAGCATCCGAGTGCCCCGACATCGGGTTCAGAGTCAGGCGCCGGCGTTATCGGGCGCCGCGGGAACTGATCGTGCATGGCCTAGCAACACACCCTCGAGTTGTCGGTGCATGGGGGTACGGTCGCTTGACCACGACACGCACACGGCACTGACCAGGCAATGTTCCGGTTTTATGCAAAAATATGAGGGCCGCAATGCAGCGGAGGAAGCGAGTGTAGAGCACCATGACCCAAGCCGAACCGGTCCAACCGGTCACCACCGTGATCCGTCCCGAGGACGCGGCCGCCTATCTCGAGCAGATGGACATCCGCGTTGCCGATGTGGCGGCCGCGATCGAGGCCGGCGACATCGCGGCAGGCGACATCGGCGATCATCACCCGATTACCGGCGCTGGCCTCACCCGGTGGATTCAGGTGGTTGGGGCGCTGCGGGAACGGTTGGCCTCGGGCCGGAACTGGCGGGGCGACAACCCGCGCAACCGCCCCATTTCACGCCACACCGGCAAGTCCTACACGCTGTCTACGGTCGGTGGGACCGATGCGACCGGCATCCTGGACCATCCGACGGGTCCGCTGGCGGCCCGTAAGAAAGGCCGCGCCACTGCAGAGGCGGTCACTGGGACGTTGACGCTGATCGCGGTGGACAAACTATTGCCCGGTGCCCGGACTTTCGATGCCAGCACCACACCGCCATCGGGCAACTGGTTCCTTGTGTATTACCGCGATGACGAGGAGATTCGTACGGAGATCTCCCTTCCGCTAGGGTTCAGTGATGGCCAGTTCACCGGGTGGCGGGTGAGAGTGATCTTGGATAGCTGGAAGCCTGCCAAACCGGTCAAGCGGCCACTGGATGTGGGAGGACAGGATGTCGACTTCGAGGTTCGAGAGGTCGGCTGACGCGTATCTGAACCCGGAGCGGATTCAGATCGCACGGATGCGCCGCGGCCTGACCAAACTCGAACTGGCCAAGCGCATCAACGTGACCGCACGCACCATCACCAAGTACGAGTCTGAAGCTGCGCCGGCGTCGGCAGCCGCCGCACTGTCGGCGGCGTTGGATTTTCCAGTCGGATACTTCCTGCGTGGTGACGCCGCCGTCTTCAACGCGACACAGGTCAGCTTCCGGGCCGCGCGACGCGCCACGGCCCGTCAACGTGAAGCCGCGGTCGCCGCTGGCATTGGTGGCGTAGAGATCGACCGGTGGATTTCGCAACGGTTTGCACTGCCGGCGCTGGACCTTCCTGACTTGGCCGGTTGCGACCCACGCAAGGGCGCGCAAGTGCTGCGCGCGATGTGGGGTCTGGGTACCAAACCATTGCCGAATCTCGTGCAGCTGTGTGAATCTCGTGGAATACGCGTTTACACGCTGCCGCCATTTGCGGATGCCGTTGACGCTTATTCGATCTGGTACGACGAAGTGCCGTATGTGTTTTTGACCCGACGCAAAACTCCGGAACGCATCCGATTCGATCTAGCCCACGAGCTGGGCCATTTGGTGCTTCACGGCGATGTGCCCGCCGAAAGCACCGCCGAGGAACGCGCCGCGGACGCGTTCGCCTCCGAATTCCTCATCCCAAGCGCGTCGCTGTCCGAGTATTTGAGACACAACCCGTCGTTTCAGGAACTGTTGACCGTCCGAACCCAATTCAAGGTGTCAGCGATGGCTTTGGCCTATGCGGCACACCAAGCGGGACGCATGACCGATTGGGCGCATCGTCACATCTGCATTGAGCTCTCCCAGAACGGGTTTCGCACCGCAGAGCCCGGCGGCATGCCGACCTATGAGATGTCGCGCGTGTTTACCCAGATCCTCGGCAGCGCAAGCAAATCCACAGTCAACGCTCGAATGATCGCCACCGATCTTGATGTTCCGGTCAGCGATGTACATGCACTCACATTCGGAACCGAACTGCGCGCAGCACAAGACACCGAAGTCACGAACGTGTCTGCGAATGACCACCACCAATCGAAATCTGTGTCGACAAAGCGCCATCTACAGAGCGTCTGAACAGTTCCACCCCGGCTATTGCTACAGCCGCCAGAGCGACGCGGGCCAAACCCGGATGAGGAGGTCGAGGAGGTCCGTCGAAGTTGGCGTGAAAGGAATTTGAGTCCACACTCACGGCATCGCGCTATAGCGAGACGGGGTGTGATCGCTCCCGAATCTTTAGATTCCAGACGGTCGGTCAACGAGCAGTCGTGCTCCGGTGGCGAGGGCGGCCGTGGTGGAGACTCCGAGAAGGGAACGGGCGGTATCGCTGAGATGTGACGGAGAGGCGAAGCCCGCGTCGGCCGAGGCCTGAGTCAAGGACTTTCCATCGGCAACTGCCGTTGCTGCATGGATCAGCCGAACCCACAACCGATACCGGCGGAACGTGGTCCCGGTCTCGGCGGCGAACAGCGTAAGGAAGTACGACGGTGAAAGACCCACTGCCGCAGCAGCTTCCCAGGCGCTGACCGTGGTCTGCGGATCGCTGCGGATCTGCTCGCCAAGCAGGGTGATCCGCGGGTCGATTGGTCGGCTGGTACCGGGCGAGGAAACCCCGAGTTGTTGAAGAATGCCGTCAGGGTTGAAGACGTCCTGAGTGAACATCTCGATGAGGATGCGCTCATTGCGGTGACCGGTGTGCACACTCTTGCTGGTCTCGTGCATCCCGTCGGTGCAGTTCGCCACTCGCGTGGCCGTGGGATCGAACGTGCACACTGCTACCCGCTCCGGCACCTGCACTATTTGCGTTACTGCTTGTGCTGGGATGAACACCGACCGGGCACGCACCGACTGGCCGTCGGTTGCCATTGTCACCGGTCCGGATATGCCGAGGATGAGGGCACCGACCATACGGGCGTGACCGCTGAGGTCCAGAGGCGGACCGAGATAGATGGTGGCACCCAACGACAGCCAACATACAGGCCGGTCATCGAGGGCGAACGTTTCTGGAAGCGGACCGACGACCATGCCCGCATCGTAATGACCAGACAACTACGGCAGTCGGTCTGCTGTACGAGAGGGGCGAATGGTGAGTGGTGCCTGGGGAAATCGGTGGTTCGCCGCGACGGTGGGTGCGTTCTATGACCGGGCGATGCAACGGCGATGGGTGGCCGACGCATACTTGCGCCTGATCGTCGGGGACGATGCGCGGGGATTGCTTGGCGCCATGGACGCCGTGACCGTCATGCCCGACGGGTCGTCGATCTTGGATGTGCCGTGCGGTGGTGGGATCACCGTGCGCAGGCTGCGTCCGGGTCAGCGGGTGTGCTATGTCGCGGCGGACATCTCACCGGCGATGCTGGCGCGCGCTCGACGCTATGCTGGGGCCGGCGGCAGGTCGACGGTGGAGTTCGTGGAGTGCGATATCACCAACATGCCGTTCGGTGACGGCGAGTTCGATCTGGTTGTGTGCTTCAGCGGGCTGCATTGTCTTCCCGACCCGGCGGCAGCGGTACGGGAAATGGCGCGGTGTGTGCGGCCCGGTGGCCGTGTGATCGCCGATGTTGCGCTTCACGGTCAGCTGCGGCGCTGCGATGCCTTCATGACGTTCGGTCGACGGTTCGGGGTGTTCGGCCCGCCGGCGACCTTATCCGATGTCCGCGGATGGTTCACCGACGCGGGACTGACCGCCACGGCACAGCACCCGGCCGGCGCCCTGGTATACATCGACGCCAAACGGTCTGTTCAGGTCGCCAATAGCTGAGAACCCTCGAGGCGGTGTTGGTCTCAACTCCTAGCGGCCGCTCAGGTGCCGTATGTGACAGCAGAATATCGCGCGCACCGGAATCTTGGCGTGCCCGAAAGCTGACGGCGCGCACATATTTCCACCGTTTCAATTTGACGACACGAAAAGCTCATTCCTGGCTTGGATACCGTATTGCTGGCCATAGCTGTAGGCACAGCGGATACATGGCAGGTTGCGCTTTGGCTGTCCGTCCCAAGCGAGTGTCCATGGCCATTGACAAGCGAGCACCCGCGACGAAAACTCCACGTGAAGCGTTGAAAGCCGGGCAAGTTGAGGCGGTAGAGGGGCTGGCGCCTCAGACTGTTATGCGTTGGCGTCACTGAACCGGTATTTCAGAGACACCGACCTTTGAACAGCGCGACGATGGCCGATGCACGGAGCCGCGAACCTCCTCGACGTCCAATTCGTTGGTTCGAGTTCTGCTGCGGCACAAAAGAAGGCAGCGACGTTAACGCCTGCGGCCGTCGATCATATGTTCACGGCGGCGGCAGATCGGCTGCTCACGCATGTCAGCGCAGCATACTTCACACAATTCACGCAATGAGCGAACACCACAGCCTGTGTTTTACCGCAGCCGCTTGGCAGTGTCCCGTACCGCCTCATCGGATCCACCGGAATCCCTATTGGCAGTTGGAAATTGAAGAATGTGCGTCGCAGTGCGAAACTATACGCAGCGGGGCGTCCCAAGGGCCTTGCCCCCATGTAGTGGACACGGGATTTGTGGTTACGCGGCTACTGGCAGCGTAGCCGGTGTTAGGGTCCTTTCGTAGGTCGCAGGGCTGGAATAGCGGCACCGGGAGTGCCGTCGTTTGGTGTTGTAGCGAGCCAGCCAGCGGAACACTTCGCGGCGGCAGGTAGCAGCGTCGGGCCAGTGGCTGCGGTCCTGCAGGATCTCGCGTTTGAGGGCGGCGTTGAACGATTCGGCCAGCGCGTTATCGGCACTTGACCCGACGCCACCCATAGACTGGGTGACCTCCAAGTCACGGCAGAGGTTCGCGAAATCCCTTGAGGTGTACTGACTTCCGTGATCTGTGTGGAACACTGCACCGGTCAGGGAGCCGCGCAGCGCCGCAGCGGCTTTGAGGGCATCTTCGACCAGTTCGGTGCGCATGTGCTCGGCGATCGCCCACCCCGCCACCCGTCCGGAGAAGCAGTCGATCACGGTCGCCAGATACAGATTCGAACCGCTTGCCAATGGCAGGTAGGTGATGTCGCCGACGTACTTGACGTTGGGTGCCGCGGCGGTGAAGTCCCGGTTGAGCAGGTCCGGGACTTTCTGTTTGGCCGGATCCGGCGTGGTGGTC
>NZ_JBJIAL010000030.1:0-65776 GCF_045310895.1 Mycobacterium sp. SMC-18 | reverse complement strand
TATTCCCAACTCGTGACCGGTAGACCGGCCGGATCACAGAAACCTGAGGGTGCATGAAACCCGGGACGGTTCACGACAGTCCGGCGGCGACGATTGACAACAAGCGTCACTCCGCCATGTGTGACCTTGGGCAGCAGTTGGGTGGCGGTTTCGGTCACTTCGAGCAACAAGCGGTCAGAATCGAGATCCATGACCTGTTGGCTCTGCAGGGTGCGCGCCAACCGCGACAATTCAGAGGAAAGTCCGTCTGTGACTTCAGTTTCGGCACCCATGACGCCGCCTCCAGTCCTCTGCCGGTTCAGTATCAAGACGACTGCGCGCAACAAGGTCCTGACGTGCAGTGTAGCGACCGACAATGGGGGTACGCTCCCGCTAGCGATGGAGAAGGCAAGGTTGTCTGTATTTCTTCCGCGCGAGGTGGTCAGCGGTGGCAACTTCGGTGTTGAGAAGCCAGCATGGAGCCGCTGATCCCCGTCGCAGCTCACGCCTGAATACCCCTGAAAGTCATGCCTTTTCAGGGGTATTCACGCCGCACTTACAGTGGCGGTGGGATGTCTTGTTGCTCTGCTGATTCAGCGGCCGCCGCGGTTTCGGCGGCTTCGCGTTCTTGGCGTTCTTTACGTTGGCGGGCGAAGGCTTCTTGGGCGGCTTCGCGCTCGTCGATGTCGGCTTGGTTGAGCGCGCGTTCGTAGGCGATCTGCTGGGCCTGGTTCTGGGCGCGGGTGCGGCGCCGGATGGGCATCATCACGCCCCGGCCGGGAGCCGCGGTGGTGTCCAGGTCGGTGTCCTGTGGTGGTGGGTTCGGCAGTGGGGTGTCGGTGACCGTGCGGGGAAACAGGATTCGACTTTCGGGCACGCTGATGTAGGTGTGGCCGGTGGGTGCGGTCCACACAATGGTGCCGTCAGGCTGTTGACGGTCACTCCAGCCGTCGGGCCCGCCGTAGAAGGTTTTGAGTAGGTGGTGTTTGCGGCATTTCGGGCTCAGGTTGCCCGGATGTGTCGGCCCGACCGGCCACGGGATGGTGTGGTCGATATCGGAGGCGGTGGCGGGCTGATCGCAGCCCGGGAACATGCACGTCATGGCCCGCACCCGCACGAACTCATCCATCGCCGCCGACGGCCGGTACCGCGGCACCTCATCCAGATCCGCAGCCGAGGCGACGGTGCGCACTTTCGCGCCGCGGGCCACCAGATCGGCGAGCACTGCCGGGGGCACCACACCGCCGCCGAGGACGTAACCGACCGGGGTGCATACCGGCGCGGGGGGTTTGGTGGAAGTTGGAGCGGAAGTCGGGACCGGCGGGTGCGCCGCATGAGCTTCATGGGTGGACGCCGCGTCGCCGGCCGGTTCGGCATCATCAGGAGTCGGGTTTTCGGCGGGCCGTGAAACGGTCGCCGGTGCAGGCGCGGGCATCGGCGCCATGTCATCCGCCGGCGCGGGCTCGGGTTGGGCGGTGAAGACCGATTCCGGTGCGTGCTCAGGCTCGGGCGCAGGTTCAGGCGCAGGTTCGGGTGTGAGCACCGGCTCAGGTGCAGGCGCAGTCGGGGTCAGGGGCGCGGCCGGATCCCCGTGCAGCAGCGGATCCGCCACCGGCGTCGGCAGCCGATCGGTGAGCACATGAATCATCACCGCCGCCGCCCGCGCATCAGGCCCAGCGGCCGGGCAATCGGGATTGCCGCACTGGCACACCAACCGATCCCCACGAGCCGCCAACACCCCCAACGCGTCAGCCCGCCGCTGCCCGAACGTCCGCGGATCGTCCTCACACACCTGCCGGGCCATCTCGTCCAGCACCCGATCCAACAGATCGGCATCGGTGGCCAACAGCGCACCCCAGATCGACGCCACCCCGGTCTCATCATCGGGCTTGCCCACCCCGACCCCACGCCGGCGCGCAGCCGAACGCACCTTCAAAACGGCGGCCGGGTCGAACTTCTGCACCCAACCATCGATCTTGCGTTCAATCTTCTTGCGCGACAACCCCGCCCACTCCGACAACGCCCCCGCCAACGCAACATCGATCACCGCCAGCGTATTGGGATCCTCCACCAAACGGGTGCGCCAACAGATCGTCCCGACCGTCCGCGCCGACACCCCACCATCGGCGAACACCGCCGCCACCCGCGGCAACCGAAAGCGCAACGCGACCGCAATCGACAACTGCCCCGACGCTTCACGCTTCCCGATCCCCAGCGCCGCCCCCACCTCGGCGACCGCAGCATCCCACCCATCACAGGCCCACCACTGCCGGCCATCCTCGTCATCGACACGCAACGCCACCAGATCGGCGATCGCCCGAAACTTACCGCACTCAGCCACATTCGACACCCGCGCGAAATGCACCACGGCATCGACCACAGAGGCATCGTGAACCAGCACACCGCCGGCCCCGATCCCTACATGTTCGAACATGTGTTCGAGTTTACTCGTCGATCTGACACGGCACAACAGAATTCGATGAGCTTGTGAATAAATATCTTCGACGGTGACGTCACTTACCGCGGCGATCAGCGCTACCGACAAATGGGTGTGTCAACACCTCAGGCAAGATGCCTCAGGTGACGTACAGTTCGCCGACCTTGTCTGATCTCGTGAGCACGCTGCTGGTGGATCAGACCGATGACCACCACTTCGTGGCCACCCAGCTCGACAACCCCAGCCATCACATCGCCGGCGGCCATCTCGCCGGTCAGGTGCTGGTGGCGGCGAGCCGGACCGCACCGGGACGCAGCGCGCACAGCCTCCACGTCTACTACCTGCGCGCCGGCGATGCCCGAAAGCCCGTCGAGGTTCAGGTCGACGCCGCCCGCGACGGCGGCACCCTCGCGACGCGCCGCATCACGGCCCTTCAGGACGGCGAGATCCTGCTCGAGGCGCTGGCGTCGTTCAGCACCCCGGTCGACGCGCTCGACTACCAGGCAACCATTCCTGCTGTGCCAGAACCACTTTCGGTACCGACCATGGCCGAACAGCTTGCCGACTACGCCGACGAATCAGGCGGTTTCTGGGTTCGTGACCAGCCGTTCGAGCTGCGGTACATCGACCCGCACCCGCGGCTGGCCATAGATTCGCCGGATTCGGCACCGCATCTGCGGATGTGGTGGCGCCCGACCGATGCCATCCCCGACGACCCGGCCCTGCACGCCGGACTGCTGACGTACCTGACCGGCACCACCATGCTGGAAGCGGCGATGATCCCGCGGGGTGCGCTGCCGGCCCACACTTTCTCCGCGCTGATCGACCATGCGCTGTGGTTTCACCGGCCGGTTGATCTGAGCGACTGGGTGTTGTCCGACCAGACCTCGCCGAGCGGGATCGGGGGCCGTGGCCTGGCCAGCGGGACGATGTACAACCGTGCCGGCCAACTGGTGTGCGTTGCCACGCAGGAGCTGTATTTCGGTCGTGGCTAACGATCTCGGGCCCGATGCGTTCCATCTCACGGGACGAAACACCCAGTCGTTTGGTCACTATTGGCAAGCTCGTTGCGGCGCCTGCCGCTAACATCGGTGCCGGTAAAGCACATTTTTCACGGTGTCCCCGGCGAACTTGTGTGGTGAAACCGCACCAATGGCCACTATTCAGCGGCTACTGTCTGCGGGGATGCCGGACAGAACGCCGGATACACAAACCTGGATAACGGGAGGCCATTGATGAGCGGCTACCAGACCGTGGTCGTCGGTACGGACGGATCGGATTCGTCACTGCGCGCTGTGGAGCGCGCTGCCCAGATCGCCGCGGGGGCCAATGCGAAGTTGGTCGTGGCAACCGCCTACTTCCCGCACGCCGATGATCAGCGTGCGGCTGATGTCCTCAAGGACGAGGGCTACAAGGTGCACGGCGATGCGCCGATCTACGCCATCCTGCGTGAGGCCCGCGACCGTGCCGAGGCTGCCGGTGCGACCCAGGTCGAGGAGAAGGCCATCGTCGGCGCGCCCGTCGACGCCCTGGTCGATCTGGCCGAGAGTTCCAACGCTGACCTGCTGGTCGTCGGTAACGTCGGTCTGAGCACCATCGCCGGCCGCCTGCTGGGCTCGGTGCCGGCCAACGTGGCCCGCCGCGCCAAGGTCGACGTGCTGATCGTCCACACCTCGTAAAGTTCGATTGTCTGGGGCCCTCGGCGTACTGCCGGGGGCCTCAGTTTTTTTCGTGCCCGTAAAGTTCGGGTCATGGCTCGAAGAAGTCTCGTCCGTGCGTCATGGGTGACGTTGTCATTGGCCGCCACACTCATCGCCGGCTGCGCGGGCAAGAACCCCGCCGTCACACCTGCGACGACATCCGCGATCGCGTCGGAGACCGAATCGACGATCCCGACCGTCGCGCCTCCCGACCCCAACGTGGCCAACAACCCCGCGGTGACTGCCGCGCAGGCGAGTGTGGTGCGAGTGCACGGCATCGCCCACAGCTGCCGAAAGCGGTTGGAGGGCACCGGGTTTGTGGTGGGACCCAAGCGCGTGATGACGACGGCGCACGGCGTCGCGGGGACCGACGAAGTGTCGGTCGAGGTCGGCGGCACCAAGTACAACGGCCAGGTGGTGTCGTTCGACCCGAACATGGACATCTCGATCCTCGCAGTGCCGGACCTGCCGACCGCGCCGTTGATGTTCTCCGAGGCGCCTGCCGTCAGCGGTGCCGACGCCGCCGCGCTCGGCTTCCCGCACGGCGGCCCGTACGAGGCCAAACCGGTGCGGGTCCGTGAGGTCATCAAGCTCCAGGGACCGGACATCTTCCGCACCGGCACGGTGACGCGCGAGGTGTACGCCCTCAGAGGCGCTGTGCAGCAAGGGAATTCGGGTGGTCCGCTCATCGACCTGGACGGCCGGGTGCGCGGTGTCGTCTTCGGGGCCGCGCAGGACGACCCCGACACCAGCTTCGCATTGACCGCGAAGGAAGTCGGCCCCCAGCTGGCACTGGTCGGCAACACCCAACCCGTCCCCACGGGCCAGTGCCTGGGCTGACCAGCCCAGCGTCTACCAGCCGCGCGCCCGCCACTCCTCGAGATGCGGCCGCTCGGTGCCGAGCGTGGTGTCGTCGCCGTGGCCGGGGTAGATGACCGTCGAATCGGGGTAGACGTCGAACACCTTGCGGGTGACGTCGCCGAGCAGCCGCTCGAAGTCGCCGTCCTGCCAGGTCTTGCCGACGCCGCCGGGAAACAGGCAGTCGCCGGTGAACAGGTGGGTGACCTCACCGTCGGCGCCGCGCAGCGCCAGCGCCACCGAACCCTCGGTGTGACCCTGTAGGTGGATGACGTCGAAGGTCAGGTCACCGATGGTGATGGTGTCGCCGTCGGTGAGGATGCGGTCGGGCTTCACCGGCAGCGGCTCGGCGTCCAGCGCGTGCGCGGCGGTGGGCGCACCTGTGGCCTCGGCCACTTCCGCCAGGGCCTGCCAGTGGTCGAAGTGCTGGTGGCTGGTGACGATGAGTTCGATGTCCGGCGCCTGCGACCTGATCAGCTCGACGAGCGCCGGTCCGTCGTTCGCGGCGTCGATGAGCAGCGTTTTTCCGGTTGCGGAACACGTGATGAGGTACGCGTTGTTGTCCATCGGTCCGACCGACGCCTTGACGATCGTCGCGGCGGGAAGGGTGCGACGGGCCGCGGTGCCCGCATCGACATGGCCGGTGTACGTGTCATTGACGACTGTCATGACGCCACCGTATCCGGACTTGTCGGTGGGGACACCTAGCATGGCGATGTGGTGTCTGGATTGCCCAGACCGGTGAAGGGATACGTGTGTCGGACCGTCTGATCGTCAAAGGTGCGCGCGAGCACAACCTGCGGGGAATCGACCTTGACCTGCCCAGAGACTCGCTGATCGTATTCACGGGCCTGTCGGGTTCGGGCAAGAGCTCGCTGGCGTTCGACACCATCTTCGCCGAGGGGCAGCGTCGCTACGTCGAGTCGCTGTCGGCATACGCCCGCCAGTTCCTGGGCCAGATGGACAAGCCGGACGTGGACTTCATCGAGGGCCTGTCGCCCGCGGTGTCCATCGACCAGAAGTCGACCAACCGGAACCCGCGTTCAACCGTCGGCACCATCACCGAGGTCTACGACTACCTGCGTCTGCTGTACGCGCGCGCCGGTACCCCGCACTGCCCGGTGTGTGGTGAGCGCATCGCGCGGCAGACGCCGCAGCAGATCGTCGACCAGGTGCTCGCCATGGACGAGGGCATCCGGTTCCAGGTGCTCGCGCCCGTGGTCCGCACCCGCAAGGGCGAGTTCGTCGACCTCTTCGACAAGCTCAACGGCCAGGGCTACAGCCGGGTCCGGGTCGACGGCGTCGTGCACTCGCTGACCGACCCGCCGAAGCTCAAGAAGCAGGAGAAGCACGACATCGAGGTGGTCGTCGACCGGCTCACCGTCAAGGCCAGCGCCAAACAACGTCTGACCGATTCGGTCGAGACCGCGCTGGGTCTCGCGGACGGCATCGTCGTCCTCGAGTTCGTCGACCGTGACGACAACCACCCGCAGCGTGAGCAGCGCTTCTCGGAGAAGCTGGCCTGCCCCAACGCGCATCCGCTGGCCGTCGACGACCTCGAGCCACGGTCGTTCTCGTTCAACTCGCCGTACGGTGCCTGCCCGGAGTGCACCGGTCTGGGCATCAAGAAGGAAGTCGACCCCGAGCTCGTCGTGCCGGACCCGGAGCTGACGCTCGCCGAGGGCGCGGTGGCGCCGTGGTCCATGGGCCACAACTCCGACTACTTCACGCGCATGATGGCCGGCCTCGGCGAGGAGCTGGGCTTCGACATCGACACCCCGTGGAAGAAGCTTCCGGCCAAGGCGCGCAAGGCCATTCTGGAAGGCTCCGACCACCAGGTGCACGTCCGGTACAAGAACCGGTACGGCCGCACGCGCTCCTACTATGCCGACTTCGAAGGCGTGCTGGCGTTCCTGCAGCGCCGCATGGAGCAGACCGAATCCGAGCAGATGAAGGAACGCTACGAGGGCTTCATGCGGGACATCCCGTGCCCCGAGTGCGCCGGCACCCGCCTCAAGCCCGAGATTCTGGCCGTCACGCTGTCCGCGGACGATGACGCGAAATCCATTGCGCAGGTGTGTGATCTGTCCATCTCGGACTGCTCGGCGTTCCTCAACGCGCTCACCCTCGGTCCCCGCGAGCAGGCCATCGCCGGCCAGGTGCTCAAAGAAGTGCAATCGCGGCTGGGCTTCCTGCTCGACGTCGGCCTCGACTACCTGACCCTGTCCCGCGCGGCAGGCACGCTGTCCGGTGGTGAGGCACAGCGCATCCGGCTGGCCACGCAGATCGGCTCCGGTCTGGTCGGTGTCCTCTACGTGCTCGACGAGCCGTCCATCGGCCTGCACCAGCGCGACAACCGCCGGCTCATCGACACCCTGGTCCGGCTGCGCGACCTCGGCAACACGCTGATCGTCGTCGAGCACGACCTCGACACCATCGCGCACGCCGACTGGGTCGTCGACATCGGTCCCGCGGCCGGTGAGCACGGTGGACAGATCGTGCACAGCGGCACCTACAAGGAGCTGTTGAAGAACACCAAATCGCTTACCGGCGCGTATCTTTCGGGCCGGGAGCAGATCGAGGTGCCGGCCATCCGCCGGCCCGTCGACCGCAAGCGGCAGATCACCGTCGTCGGCGCACGCGAGCACAACCTCAAAGAGGTCGACGTGGCCTTCCCGCTGGGCGTGCTCACGTCGGTCACCGGCGTCTCGGGCTCCGGCAAGTCGACGTTGGTCAACGACATTCTCGCGACCGTCATGGCCAACAAGCTCAACGGCGCCCGCCAGGTGCCGGGCCGGCACACCCGGATCAACGGCCTCGACCAGCTGGACAAGCTGGTGCGGGTCGACCAGTCGCCGATCGGCCGCACGCCGCGGTCCAACCCGGCCACCTACACCGGTGTGTTCGACAAGATCCGCACCTTGTTCGCGGCGACCACCGAGGCGAAGGTCCGCGGCTACCAGCCCGGCCGGTTCTCGTTCAACGTGAAAGGTGGCCGCTGCGAAGCATGTTCAGGTGACGGCACCATCAAGATCGAGATGAACTTCCTGCCGGACGTGTACGTGCCGTGCGAGGTGTGCCAGGGCGCTCGCTACAACCGGGAGACCCTGGAGGTGCACTACAAGGGCAAGACCATCTCCGAGGTCCTCGACATGCCCATCGAGGAGGCCACCGAGTTCTTCGAGCCCATCAGCTCGATCCACCGGTACCTCAAGACGCTCGTCGACGTCGGCCTGGGCTACGTGCGGTTGGGCCAGCCGGCCCCGACGCTGTCCGGTGGTGAGGCGCAGCGCGTGAAGCTGGCCGCCGAGCTGCAGAAGCGGTCCACCGGGCGCACCGTCTACATCCTCGACGAGCCCACCACCGGCCTGCATTTCGAGGACATCCGCAAGCTGCTCAAGGTCATCAACGGCCTGGTCGACAAGGGCAACACGGTCATCGTCATCGAGCACAACCTCGACGTGATCAAGACCTCGGACTGGATCGTGGACATGGGTCCCGAAGGCGGCGCCGGCGGCGGCACCGTCGTGGTGTCCGGCACGCCGGAGGACGTCGCGGCGACTCCGGACAGCTACACCGGTCAGTTCCTCGCCGAGTTGTTGCCCGCCGTGGTGCCGGATCCGCCGAAGGCCAAGCGGCGCAAGGTGAGTGTCTGACCCGGAGGAATAGGGGTTTCCCTTATATCCGCGGGACTGCGACCGGTCTAGCGTCGAATCGGACAGGAGACGCGATGTCCATGTCAACGCACGCTGCACTAACGGCCACGATGATCGGTGCTGCGGCGGGCTGGCTCGCCGGTGCCGGCCCAGCCGCCGCAACCCCTTTCGCGCCGACAGCGCCGTCGCCGCCGCTCGCCCCCGCCGACTGTCAATATTCGATCTTCGGCCACGACTCCGTGATCGAGCAGGACAACGGCATCCAGATCCACGTCGTCTGGGCGGGTAAAGATGGCGGCGGCACCGCCAGCTATAGCTCTCAGGGGTTCGATTGGGCAGGGCCCATCCGAGGCGGAATTGTCAACGGAACCAACAAGCTGGACTTCACGGTGGCCTTCGAACAGACCGCCGGACGCTACGACCGCCCCAATCCTCATTCACCGACGAATCACTACACGGGCACTATCGATTCGAACTCGAGCGCGAGCGGAATCACGGTCAACGACAGCGGCGTCTCCAACCGATGGACCATATCCGACCCAGCGGGCTTCGGATGTGTTCGTCGCTAGCCGGTCCCGCAGGTCTGGCTCAGCGGTGACGGGAAGCGCGGCTTGACACGCACGCCGTCGAGCCAGTCTGTCAGTTCGGATGCCTTGCGCTGCAGCGTTTTCCGTGCTGCGGCTCCGACGTCTTCGACGTATTGCAGCTGCACCCGGCCGTCGACGTCCTGACCCCAGGCGCCGACGACACGGCCGTCCCACCACACTGTGGGACCGGCGTTGCCCGAGCGGTCGAACAACTGGCCCGCGTGCGGGCCGAGATACCAGGAACGCACCTGCCAGCCCATGACGGTCGGGTCCAACCCGGGCAGCAGTGCGCCCCTGGGTGCAACCGGGGGAGTGTCGTCGAGATCGTCGGGTAGGACGAATCCGGCGTCATCGCAACCCTCGAGGGCGACCTGCACCGCGTCGATCGAGCGCAGTCCGTCACGCGCCCACGTCAGTGTGTGACCGAACCACCACTTGATGTCAGTGGCCGTGGCCGGCCCGAACGTGCGGAGCCAGGTCCGCAGCAAGGTGTCGCGTGCCGCATCAGGCTCCATCGCCACGACGGGTTCAGCCAGCCAGTGCGACGCCGCGGCCCACAGCGGCCGCGATGTCGTCCACATGCCGTCGTTGGGGCCGCGCAGGATGTGCCCCTGCGCGGACAGCACCGTCATCACCCGCGGGGCGACGGGAGTGCTTCCGCCCCAGGTCTTTCCGGGCGCCGGATCCCAGCTGCCCGCCAACTCGGGCAGCGCGGCCCGCAGCGCGGCAGTGCCGGCCGTCAAACCCGCTTCCAGGTGCTGACGCACCGCAGCCGATGCCAGCTCGAGCCACGCCGCGCCGTCGGCCGCGATACCGGACTTCTCGATGTCACCGATCAGCCGCTTGCGCTCGGTGGTGGCCACGCGGTCGCTGGCCGCCGCCTGGACCGCAGGCAGGTCCGCGGTGTGCACGACCCACAGCGTCCGGCGCATGGCCATGTGCTTGACCAACTGCCGGTCCCGGTACAACGCCGCATCGAGATCGTCCACGACGAAACCGGGCAGTCGGGCCCACAGGGAGAGGTACGGAGTTGCCGGATCGGTGCCGTGCAGGCCGACCAGCGCCCGGGTCACCTCGGCGGGGCTCGAGGCCGAATCGCTCAGGAAATGGCGTTGCGCCAAGCGTTTGCGGCGCTCGGCGATGGTGAAGGTACGCAAGTCAGCCGTCGTGCATCGAGCGACGGATCTGCTCGAGGCGTTCCGCGGCAGCTTTCTGGCGCGCTTCGTACTGTTCCTCGACCGAACGGCCCTCGGGGGTGTCCGCGGCCAGCTCGGCCGAGCCGATCGCGGTGCCGTACCGGTTCTCGATCTTCTCGCGCACCGACTCGAAGGTCGGGACACCGTCGGGGGTGTAGCCCGGATCGACAGGCGGGGACACCGGCACCGGGGCGGGCGCCGCATCCAATGGCACGATCTCGGCGTCGATGGGCTCGGTTTCGTCGGCCATGGCTTCACCGTACCGCGCCACAAAGTTGGGATCGGTAGCCGCGGCGCCCGCGTGTACTTACCGCACGACGACGCCACTGGGGCGGCGTAACGAAGAAGGGAAACCCTCTGACATGAACATCAATCGCACTCTGGCCGCTGGTATCGGCATGCTGGCCGTGGGCGCCACCCTCATCGGCTGCTCCACCGACAAGGCGGACGGCCCGAAGGCGTCCGGTCCGGGTTCGGTGAGCAACGGCGGCGGCAACACGGTCGTCAAGGTCGAGGGCCAGGACCTGGCCGGCCTGGACCTGAAGTCGGTGACCTGCGTGAAGCAGGGCGGCAGCATCAACATTGCCAGCGCACCCATCGGTGGTGGCGCGCAGGGCCTCGGCGTCGTCATGACGGACGCTTCGCCGCCGAAGGTGCAGTCCCTGGGCCTGGTGGTCGACGGCAACGCGCTCGCGGTGTCGGAGATGGGCGGCATGAAGACCGGCTCGGCTGACGTCAAGGTCGACGGCAGCACGTACACCATCACCGGGCAGGCCGCCGGTGCCGACATGAAGAACCCCATGGCGGGGATGATCTCGAAGAACTTCGAGATCAAGGTGTCCTGCGGCTGACATGCCCGGGGCTGCCCGAGCGGCGGGTGCAGACCATGCATCCGCCGCTCGACCTATGATTCGGCCGTGTCGATCACCGGCGAACTCGCCCGCGCCCGCGCGCTGATGTTCGCCGCCGACGAGCAGACAGCCAAAGAACTGCTGCTGTCGCTGATGCCCGCCATCGAAGCCGCCGACCGCGATGACCAGATGCTCGAGGTCTTCGCCCAACTCGGCGAGATCTATCTGATCCGCAGCGCCCTGGACGGGGTGCGCGAATGCATCCGTCGTATCGACGACTGCCTCGACATCTACGCATCGATCCTGGCCGGCCGCGCGCCGGCCGAGATCGTGGCGCAGATGACCATGACCCCGGAGGACGCGGATCACATGCTCAGCCGCTACCGCCGCCGGGCCACCTTCCTGCGGACCGGCCTGTCCGCCGCGATCGGCGACCACGAAGGGGCGGCCGCGTCCCTGACCGCGCTGGACGGCCCGTCCCCATACTCCGATCTGGACGACGAACACACCTATCTGCTGACCCACGCCCGCATCCTGTGCGCGCTCGCGCTCTGCGACGACGATCTGCACGTCCGTTCGGTGCCGCTGTGGGAGGACGTGCTCGCCGCGATCGCTCCGCCGGCCACCACCCCGGAGCGGGAATACCTCTGGCTCGCCGGGGCGCTCGGCTACGCACGGTTCTGCATCGACACCGGCAAGGTGGACGAGGCGTTGCCGTGGCTGCGCCGCGCCGAGGCCCGGGCGCAGGCTCGGGGCTGGGAATTGGCCGCGGCCCGAGCGAAATTGGAGCGGGCGGCGGTGAGCTGGCTGGCCGGCGACCAGGAGGGTACGGAGGCGCTGCTCACCGCCGCGTATCCGGAGATCGCTCGCCAGGCGCGGGCCCACGAGGTGTCGCGCTGCTGGCTGTACTTCGGACTCACCCGACTGGCCGCCGGTGCCCTGCAGGCCGCCGACGAATGCTGGGGACACGCCGAACGGCACTGGCGCGAGCTGGGCAAGCCGCTGCACGTGCACCGCATCTTGTTGCAACGCAGCTGGATCGCCATCTTCCGGGGCCGCTACGACGACGCCCGGGCTCTGATCGATCAGGCCCGGACCTGCCTGGATTCCTCACCGCGCAGCAGCTGGTTGCAGTACGCCCGGCTGGATGACCAACTCGGCACCGTCTGGCGTGCCGAGGGACTGGCGGATCTCGGCTTCGATGCCGCGGGTGATCCCGCCGACACCTGGGCACAGGCCGAAGCCCGCTACCGCGGTGGGCTCGGGACGTGGTCCACCGAACCCGGCACCGACCAATACCGTTCCGGCATGGACAAACTGGCCGCTGCTGCCGACCTGAAGTTGCCCGCGGCGCTGGCTGTCGACTCGGTGCGCTATTCGATCACCGACGCCGATGCCCGGTCGCGATGGGCTGCCGGGGTGGCGGCACCCCTCCTTGCCGGTGCGTTCGCGGTCGCCTGGGAATCGCAGGATCCGGCGCTGGTCGGCGAACTGATCGAATACCACAGCGCCCGAGGGGCATTCAGCGTCGACGCCGCGACGGGCGCCACGATGGAGTGGGCCCGCGCCACCACGACAGCCGCACCGGTTCTCGACGTCGACGAACTGGCGTCGGTCGCGTCGGGCCCGGTCGCCGTCGGCGCCGCCGGTCTCATTCGGCTCGGGCCGCTGCCGCCGCTGCAGATGGAGCCCGACGGTGCGCCGGTGCTGGCGCGCTACCGCGAGCTGGCCCAGACGCGCTATGGCCGCGCCGTCACCGCGGACCAGGAGGCGTGGTCGACATGCCCGTAACCCAGGACACCGCAACGACGTTGGTGCTCCGCTTCGCCGACATCGGTATCGCGACGTACGTCAGCCTCCGGGTCGTCGGCGCACCGGAGCGGCTGGTCACCTGGGTGGTGGCCGAGGATGTTCTGCTGGCGGTGACCTCCGCACTGGCCGAGGCCTTGCCGGATCCGCTTGACGGGGAACAACTTTCCGAGGCATTGACCCGGTCATTGGTGACCGGTCCGTTCGCTGCTGTGGCACGCGAGCGGGAGCTCGCCCGGCTGCTCGGGGCCCTGCTCCCTGACGAAGCGTGGGATCTGCTGCGGCAGTGCACCGCTGACCCGGAGCTGCCGGTGCTCTTTGTCTCGCCGAGCGCCCGCCTGAGCCGGGTGCCGTGGGGCCTGCTCGCGCAGTCCGGCGGAACTGGCGACGAGCGCCTGATCGAAGTCGCCGACCTCCTGCTGGCGGTGCCGCCCAACATCGCGAACGCGCCACGCAGGCAGCTCCAACCAGCGGACGGGCCGCCGCTGCTGGTGCTGGACCCGAAAGTGCCCGGCCAGCGGCCGGATTCAGCGCTCGGCTCGGTGCTCGGCCGGCCCGCGCCGGACACCGTGCTGGCCCGGCACTTCGGCGAGCGGCCGGCCCTCCCGGCGGTCAGCACCCCCGTGGAGCTCTTCCGCCGCGGCGACGCCGACCGGCACTGGCTGGCGGAGCAGCTGGCGCTGCGCCCGGCACGGCTCGTGTACGTCGGGCATGCCAGTGCCGCTCCCGACCGCGACGGCTCGGCCGACCAGGCGGCGCTGCATCTGGCGGAGCCCGAGCCACTGACGGCCGCCGACATCATGGTGATGGGATTGCCGATCCCGCCCCGGGTCGCGCTGCTGGCCTGCGCATCCGGCGCCGACTACCGGTTCGACGAGGCCACCGGACTGGTCGCGGCGATGATCCTCGGTGGCGCACAGGTGGTCACCGCGACTCTCTGGTCGCTGCCCACCACCGCCGGATACCGGACGGCCACGGCCGGCGCCGCCGACCCGATGGCGGAGGCGATCATCGCCGTCGACGCCGCGCACCAGGCGACGACACCGGCTCGTGCCGTGAACCGCTGGCAACGAGACTGCCTGCAGCGCTGGCGAACCGGAGACGCCACACTCAGCCCCGTGTACTGGGCCGCGCTGATGACCTTCTCCGTCGACGGGGCACGCTGATGACCGTTGGGCCACAACCACGTCGTGCCGTCATTGACGCCGCGTGGCGCGAGATCGGGCCCGGTCTCGAACTGCTGAGCAGTCCCGACGGCGGTCCGCTGAGCCGCGCGGTGAAGCGCATCATCGATCCGTTGGTGCTCCGGCTGCGGGCGCACCCCGAATACTCCGCGCCCGTCGTCGCCGCCGACGTCGCCGACGAGATGCGCCGGGTGATCGTCGACCACGCGGTTCAGTTGCGGGCCGCGGCACAGTGGTTCGCGTTGTTGAAGGCGCAGCGCCGGCGCGACCGGATCACCACCGGCAATGCCCAAGAGCTCTACTTCCCGGTGTGTTTCGAACTGGCCGCGACCAGAGGCGCTCCAGGACAGGATGATTCGCGCATCGTCGTGGAGGCGCTGCGCGACGTGCACGGCGATCGGGACCGCACCGCGGTCGAGCGGCTGCACGAGTACCTCGCCGATCCTGCGGTGCTGGAGACGTTGTCACGTCAGCTCGATGCCGGCTGGGACGATGTCAGGGCGGGTGACGCGCCGTACGAACCGTTTCTCGCCGGCCTGACGACGGTGCTCGGCCCGGACGGTGGTCACAACGCCGATGCTGCGCGGCAACGGGTCTGGACCACGCTGATCGCCGACAGCACCCCGTACAACTTCGGCGCCCGGATGCGGGACGCCGCGCCGGCCGCGCCGTGGTCGGTCGACCAGATCGGTTTGTGCGGTGCCGCACCGCAAGCCAAGCCGACGGTCGCCGGCTCCCGCGCCGCCGAACGTCCCCTCGACCGCAGCATCGTCGACCGGGTCCGGGCGACGCTGCGCCGTGCCCTCGACCGCGACGAGTTGCCCGACCTGCCGACCCTGTGCGCCGAAGAGGCCGACCGTGCGGCCTCGCCGTGGGGGCTACTGGCCGAGGACAACCAGGCCACGCTCGTCGCCGGCATCGAGATCGGGGTGGACCTGGCGCCGCTCGAGGTGAATCACCGGACGCGCTACCACCTTTCGGGCCAGATTCAGGCGCGGCTCCGCAAAGAGGCGTACGTGCTGCACGCCCGTCGCTATTTGACCGACGGCGGACCGGTGCACCCGCGGCAGCAGCAGGTGGTGGACGACCTCGGCGCGTTCGTCCGTCCCTATGTCTCGCGGCTGTGGGCCCGCCTGCACGGACGTGACGTCTGGCAGGAACCCTGTGACGACGCCGGCGAGGTGCGCGGACTGCTGGACGGGGTCGCCCGGTCGGTCAGTCTCGATCATCGCCAGCGCATCAAGGCGATGCTGGAATTGGAGGCGGCAGGATGAAACTCACTGTCGATTCCGGATTGTGGGCTTTGGGATCCGAGGTTGCGGCACCGCCGGAGGTGGCGGTGCTCGAGGTGAGCGGTGCGGTCCTCGCCTGGACGATCCACGATCCGGCGCAGGCGGTCCGGATCACGTTCACCGATCTGTCCGCGGCCGACTGGTTGTGGCGGCTGGTCGGCGAGGCCGGACACGTCGCGGTGGTCGCCGCCGCCGAGACTGCCGACGTGCTGCTGCTACCCGAACCCCTTGCCGCACTTCGCCGTCTGGCCGTCGGGCACTGGCTACGGCGGTGGTGGCCGGCCAGCGCCCGCGACGGCATCAACCCACTGGACCCCGCGGTGCTGGACGCCGAGGTGGCGCTGTCGACGGCGGCGCTGCAGGACTACTTCACCGAGGACACCCTGGATTCGGACATCGCCGGGCTGCTGGCGCCGCACCGACAGGCGTTGGCGAGTACGGCGGCATCCGGGGACCCCCGGATTCTCGGCCTCGTCCGCAGCTGTGTCGACCTCGCCGACGATGCCGGACTGGGGGACTGGTCGGAAGTCCTTGCGGCCCAGGGGCCACCGCGGCAGGACGACTATGCGCTCGCCGCCGGGCAACCCGGTGCCGTCGGCGACGGGGCCATCGCCGACGGCATCGCGTCGGTCTCGTGGACCGCAGTGCCACCGCGGACGTTCGACGCTGCCGAGCACACCATCGACTGGTCCGTGTGGGCCCGTGACGGTGCGGTGGTCGCCGACATCCGCGTGGCCACCATCGGTCCCGCGGACGGCATCCCGGTGCGGCTGGACTCGGGTTCGATCGGCGGCGGCGGCACGCTCGACATCGACGGAAACGCGACCGTGCCGCTGTCGGCCACCGAAAACCAAGCGTGGGGCCACGATTGGACGGACACCGCCGTGACGGTGGGTGCCGGGACCGGCGAGACGGCAGCGGTTCGGGACCGGGTCCGGCGCTACGTGCGGGCCCGGCTGGCGGCGCCCGGTGCCGACGCGTTCCTCGCCGAGATCCTGGCCGCCGAAGCCGACTACTAGGTCACCGGCGAGCGGCTTCGACCGGCATGGCGGGTGCCGTCGCGGCGGGCAAGGGCAGCCGCGGCACGCCCGGTGTCCCGAGCTGGCCGGCCAGCCACGGCAGCGCCGCGCTGAACGCCTGCGCCGCGAACGGCCAGTCGTGCTTGCCCGGCCGTTCGACGACCGCGCACCGGATGCCACGGGTGCTGCCGACGCCGCAGAGCGAGTGCGCCGCAACGGTTTGCGCGGGCAGCGGGCCGCGCGAGAGCTCCGGTCCGTTGATGTCGTACCAGGCCGCGATGTCGTCGTAGGTGTGACGGGACATCACCGTCATGGGGTCCCAGTCGGCGTATTTGGCGGTGCTGCCACCGAACAGTCGTTGCACGGTCTGCGGCCGGTCACCGGCGTTCGGCGCGATGTCCCCGGCGATGTCCTGGAACGCGCTGAACAGATCCGGATGCATCACCGTCAGGTCCACCGCGCAGGTGCCGCCCATGGACCAGCCGACGATGCCGCGGTGCCGGCGGTCGGTGCTCACGCCGTAGTTGGCGGTCATGAATGGCAGCACGTCCTTGATCAGATGGTCGGCGGAGTTGCCGCGCGGCCCGTTGACGCACTCGGTGTCGTTGTTGAAAGAACCGCCGGGGTCGACGAACACCAGCACCGGGGCGTTGCCCTGATGAGCGGCGGCGAAGGCGTCGACCGTCGTGATCGCGTTACCCGCCCGCAGCCAGTCGGCGGGCGTGTTGAATTCGCCGCCGATCATCATCACCATCGGCAGTCGCGGCGGCGGGTTGCTGGCGAACCAGGCCGGCGGCAGGTACACGTATTCGTCGCGGTGCTTGAATCCCGATGCGGCCGAGCCGGTTTGGATCTCCACGACACTGCCCTTGCTCGGTATCTGCCGTGCCTTCTGCATCGCGACCACGGTCTCGGGTCGCGTCTGGTTGGGCAGCGGCGCCGAGTTGACCTGTTCCCACGCGGTGTCGAGATTCGGGAAGTATCCGACCCAGGCGTTGAGCGTCAGCCCCGTGGACAGCACGCACAGCGGTACCGCCAGCATCGCCAGCCCGCGGCGCCACCAGCGGGTGGCCTGCCAGCCGACGATCAGCAGAACCACCGCGGCGCCGGTCACCGCGGTCCAGACCCACAGCCGGGTCGGCGCGGGTTCGTCGGACCAGCCCTGCGATGCCACGATCCAGCGGGCGGTGGCCGTCACCAGCAAGCCGGACGCGGCGGCGACGGGCAGCCAGACGGCGCGCCACCGGCTGTTACGCCAGCCGACCGCGAAGATCAGCACTGTCACCGCGAGGGCCTGGACGGTGCCGGGCAGCCAGCCGTGCGTCAACGAAACATGTTGCTCGCCATAGAGCCCGGCGTTCGTCGCCCCGATCGTCACGACGTCAGGGTGCCGCGCGAAGCTGGGAGGCTCCTGTGCTTACCGCGGCTTCGCGAGCGGGAATGGCAGCGTCTCGCGGATGCTGCGCCCGGTGATCAGCATGACCACGCGGTCGACGCCCATGCCGAGACCGCCGGTCGGCGGCATGGCGTATTCCATCGCCTGCAGGAAGTCCTCGTCCAGCTCCATGGCCTCGGGATCGCCGCCGGAGGCCAGTAGCGACTGTTCCTCGAGCCGCCGGCGCTGTTCCACCGGATCGGTCAGCTCGCTGTAGGCGGTGCCGAGCTCGACACCCCAGGCCACCAGGTCCCACCGTTCGGCAACGCCGGGGATGCTGCGGTGCGGCCGGGTCAGCGGCGACACGGAGGTCGGGAAGTCCTTGTAGAACGTCGGTGCCTCGGTGCGGTCTTCGACGAGGTGCTCGTACAGCTCCAGCACGATCGCGCCGGCGTCCCAGTGGGTCCGGTACGGGATCGTCGCGCCGTCGCACAGCTTGCGCAGCGTCGCCACATCGGTCTCCGGGGTGACGTGCTCGCCCAGCGCCTCGGACACCGCGTCGTGCACCGTCTTGACGGGCCAGTGGCCCGAGATGTCAACGGGCGTAAGGCTGCCGTCGGGTCCGGGGCGCATGACCACCTGCGCGCCGTTGGCGGCCGCCGCGGCGTTCTGGATGATCTCGCGGCAGCCGTCGATCCAGACGTTGTAGTCGGCGTGCGCCTGGTACGCCTCCAGCAGGGTGAACTCGGGGTTGTGGCTGAAGTCCACACCCTCGTTGCGGAACGCGCGGCCCAGCTCGAAGACGCGCTCGACACCGCCCACGCACAGCCGCTTCAGGTACAGCTCGGGCGCGATGCGCAGGTACAGGTCAAGGTCGTAGGCGTTGATGTGGGTCTCGAACGGCCGCGCGTTCGCGCCGCCGTGAATCTGCTGCAGGATGGGGGTCTCGACTTCCAGGAAACCCTTGCCCACCAACGTTTCCCGGATGGCGTGCAGCACCCGGCTGCGCGCGGTGATCAACTCCCGCGACTCGGTGTTGATCGCCAGGTCCAGGTACCTGGTGCGGACGCGGGCCTCGGGGTCGGTCAGGCCCTTCCACTTGTCGGGTAGCGGGCGCAGGCACTTGCCGATCAGGCGCCAGTTGTGCACCAGCACCGACACCGTGCCGTTGCGGCTGGTGCCCATGACGCCGGAGACCTCGATCAGGTCACCCAGGTCGATGGCGCCGGTGAATTCGGCCACGGTACTGCCGGTCAGCAGCGAATTGTCCAGTAGCAGTTGGACTTCGCCGGACCAGTCGCGCAGTTGGGCGAACAGCACGCCGCCGTAGTCGCGCAACCGCAGCACGCGGCCCGCGACGCAGACCGCGGTGTCGGCGGCCGACCCCAGCGCCTCGGCGACCGTGTGGCTGGGCGCCTGTCCCACCGGGTAGGCGTCGATGCCTTCCGCCTGCAACGCCTGCAGCTTGGCCATCCGGACCCGGACCTGGTCGGGCAGGCGCCGGGCCTCGGCGGTGTCGGATGCGCCGGCCGCCAGATCAGCGACATCGGGTGCGCTGCCGTCGGGATGCAGCCGTCCCGAATCGATCAGGTTCTTGGGGGCCGCGGTGTGGTGGCCGGTGTGGGGCTGTTCGTCGCGGCGGGAGAACGGCAGCACGAGGAAGCCCTCGGCGATCACCGACGCGACGCCCACACGCGGGATCAGGCGCGCGTCTTCGTAGCAGGCATAGCGCGGTACCCACTCGGGCAGGTACTTCATGTTGGAGCGGTACAGCGTCTCCAGCTGCCACCACCGCGAGAAGAAGATCAGCAGCGCGCGCCACAGCCGCAGGATCGGGCCCGCGCCCAGCTGCGAACCCTGCTCGAACGCCGAGCGGAACATCGCGAAGTTCAGCGAAATCCGGGTCACGCCAATCTCTTCCGAGCGCTGGCACAACTCGCTGACCATCAACTCGATGGTGCCGTTGGGGGAGGCGGGGGAGCGGCGCATCAGGTCCAGCGACACCCCGTTGTTGCCCCACGGCACCAGCGACAGCATCGCCACCACCTGGCCGTCACCCTGCACGGCCTCCACCAGCAGGCAGTCCCCGTCGGCGGCGTCGCCGAGCCGGCCCAGCGCCATCGAGAAGCCGCGTTCGGTCTCGGTGTCGCGCCAGGCGTCGGCATGCGCGATCACCTGAGCCATCTCGTCGGCGCTGATGTCGCGGTGCCGACGCATCCGTACCGTCAGCCCGGCGCGGCGGGCGCGGGTGACGGCCTGGCGGACGGCCCGCATGTCGGGGCCCGACAGCCGGAAGTTCTGCGGATGCAGGATGGCCTCGTCGCCGAGTTGCAGGGCGTTCAAACCACCCTGACGGTAAGCCTCCGCGCCGGTCGAGCTGGCGCCCATGACGCCCGGTGCCCAACCGTAGGTCTGGCACAGCGCCAGCCACGCGTCGATGGCCGCCGGCCAGGCCCGCGGGTCGCCGACGGGATCACCGCTGGCGAGGCACACGCCCACCTCGACCCGATAGGTGATGGCCGCACGGCCATTGGGTGCGAAGACCACGGCCTTGTCGCGGCGGGTGGCGAAGTAACCCAGCGAGTCGTTCTTGCCCCACAGCTCGAGCAGGCCGCGGATCGCGGACTCGTCCTCGCCGGTGAGGGCGTTCTCGGCGCGCTGGGACTGGAACAGCACGATCGCCGCCACGATCAGCGCCACGGCGCCGAACAGGCCGAACAGCGCGTTGAGGAACGCGTGCGGATGGCCGCCCTCGAACGCCTCCTTGCCGACCGCGGCGAAACCGCTGACCCGGTTCACCGCGTACGCCAGTCGGTAGTCGGGGTCCAGCGGCGGCCGGCCGGGGAACATCTCCAGCAGTCCCCAGGCCGCCAGGATGCCGACAGCCATGCCGGCGACCAGGGTCAGGGCCGCCTTGAGCAGCGCCCCGCGGCGGACCTTGGCCCAGAACTGATTCCGCGACAGCAGCAGGACGACGATGACGCCGATGTGGAACACGAGACCCAGCGCCTCGCCGAAGTCCTCCACGAAGGTCAGGTCGCCGTCGGGGAAGTTGTCGGACAGCAGTCCGTAGACGTTCCAGCCGATGTGGCCGACCATGTAGATCAGCAGGACCCACCAGGCGATCCGCTTACGTGCGGCGAGTGCCGCGGCCAGCAGGATCAGCACGAACGACCAGGCGAAGCTGGTGTCCGGGAAGTTGAACAGGTAGTCGTTGACGAACTCGCGGGGGATGTGGATCATCCACCGGATCAGCGGCGACAGACTGGCGAACAGCGACAGCGTCGCGACGACACCGACGGCCCAGCCGGCCGCGGCCGGAACCCACCCCAATGTCGTCGGGCGCTGCTGCTGTCTGCTCGGCGTCAACGTCATAAGTTCGGACAATATGCGGTGAAACCGGGAAGTGTCTGCAGGGCCCCTGAGCTACCAGACCGGGCCGGTGTACTTCTCGCCCGGACCGTGGCCGGGCTCGTCGGGCGCCGCGCTCGCCTCCCGGAACGCCAGCTGCAGGCTCTTGAGGCCGTCCCGGACCGGGCCGGCGTGCAGTCCCAGATACTCGGCCGAGGCCTGCACCAGGCCGGCCAGCGCGGTGATCAGGCGCCGGGCCTCGTCGAGGTCGCGGTGCGGGCTCTCGTCGGGGTCGGCGTCGGCCAGCCCGAGCTTCTCGGCGGCCGCGCTCATGAGCATGACGGCGGCGCGGGTGATCACCTCGACGGCGGGGATCTCGGCCAGCTCCCGTACCTGGGCTTCGTCGGCGTCACGCATTATGTTCGGGTCGGTCATGACTGCTAGAGTGTCATGCGCGACCGTCCTGGCTTACGTCAGGACAGCAAGTGGAGTCCCACCTCCCACCGTCGGCCTCACGGCTTGGCGGTCCGGTCACAGGCACATTGTGCCTGTTCTGCGTTGTGCGCAGGCGGCGTGAGCCGTGATCGGTCGGCAATGGGCCCTGCTATGTGCAGGGCTTTTCTGTTCATGCGAACAGATGGCTGAGCCGGGTGTGACCTCTACTGAACAAGTAATGGAACAACCCGGGAGGCCCCATCAGCACTGAGACACGCGTCAACGAGCGCATTCGAGTACCTGAAGTTCGGTTGATCGGACCGAACGGCGAGCAGGTAGGGATCGTGCGCATCGAAGATGCCCTCCGCGTCGCCCAGGACGCCGATCTCGACCTTGTCGAAGTTGCGCCAGGCGCAAAGCCGCCGGTCTGCAAGATCATGGACTACGGCAAGTACAAGTACGAGACGGCTCAGAAGGCACGTGAGTCTCGCAAGAACCAGCAGCAGACCGTCGTCAAGGAACAGAAGCTGCGTCCCAAGATCGACGACCACGACTACGAGACCAAGAAGGGTCACGTCGTCCGCTTCCTCGAAGCAGGGTCGAAGGTCAAGGTGACCATCATGTTCCGCGGACGTGAGCAGTCGCGGCCCGAACTGGGCTACCGACTCCTGCAGCGGCTGGGCGCCGACGTCGCCGAATACGGCTTCATCGAGACGTCCGCCAAGCAGGACGGCCGCAACATGACGATGGTGCTGGCTCCGCACCGCGGCGCGAAGACTCGCGCCAAGGCGGCGCACGACGCCGACGCGCCGGCCGGACGGCCGGCCCCCGCGGCACCTGAATCTGACGCAACCGCGTAACAGCAGTCGCGATTGCCCGCAGCGGTTCCAGCCGCCGCGAGCAACCGCATGGAAAGAAACTGAGGACACATGCCCAAGGCCAAGACCCACAGTGGCGCATCGAAGCGGTTCCGCAAGACCGGAACCGGCAAGATCGTGCGCCAGAAGGCCAACCGCCGCCACCTGATGGAGCACAAGGCCACCAAGCGCACCCGTCGTCTCGACGGTCGCGCCGTGGTTGCTGCCAACGACACCGCGCGTGTCGCCAAGATGCTGGCCGGCTAGTACCGCCCGCTCCCCTCTGAACACCGAAGGATAGGAAATCTCATGGCACGCGTGAAGCGCGCACTGAACGCTCAGAAGAAGCGGCGCACAGTACTGAAGGCCTCGAAGGGTTACCGCGGGCAGCGCTCGCGGCTCTACCGCAAGGCCAAGGAGCAGCAGCTCCACTCGTTGACCTACGCCTACCGCGACCGTCGTGCCCGCAAGGGTGACTTCCGGAAGCTGTGGATCACGCGTATCAACGCCGCCGCTCGCGAGAACGGCGTCACCTACAACCGCCTGATCCAGGGCTTGAAGCTGGCCGGCGTCGAGGTCGACCGTAAGAACCTGTCGGAGATCGCGATCAGCGACCCCGCCGCGTTCACCGCGCTGGTTGAGGTGGCCAAGGCCGCTCTGCCCGCCGACGTCAACGCCCCGTCCGGAGAGGCTGCCTGAGTCTGACTACAGACTCAGCGCTCACCGAGCGATCTGCCCGGGTGGTCGCTGCGGCCAAGCTGCAGCGCCACGTCGGGCGCAAACGCGCCGGGCGCTTCCTTGCCGAGGGACCCAACCTCGTCGAGGCGGCGCTTCGGCGCGGTCTTGTTTCCGAGGTCTTCGCGACCGCGGCCGCGCTGGAACGCTTCGGCGCGCTGCTCGACGGCGCCCCGGTCTCGGTGATCACCGACAAGGCTGCAAAGGCGTTGTCGGAGACCGTCACTCCCGTCGGGCTCATCGCGGTGTGCGCGCTGCCTTCGGTGACGCTCGACGATGTGCTGGCGTCCGGGCCGCGCTTGTTGGCGGTGCCGGTCGGCATGTCGGAGCCCGGCAACGCCGGCACCCTGATCCGCATCGCCGACGCCATGGGTGCCGACGCCGTGGTGTTCGCCGGACACAGCGTCGACCCCTACAACGGGAAATGCCTGCGGTCCTCGGCGGGCAGTATCTTCTCGCTGCCGGTCGTGGTGGATCCCGATGCGGCCGCGGTGGTTTCAGCGATTCGGGCCGGCGGCATCGAGGTGCTCGCGACGGCGCTGGACGCCTCCGTCGACATCCGCTCCGCCGACCTGTCGGCACGTACCGCGTGGCTGTTCGGACCCGAGGCGCACGGCCTGCCCGACGAGGTCATGGCGCTGGCATCGCAGCGGGTGCACATCCCGATGCGGGGGAGCGCCGAGAGCCTCAACGTGGCAGCCGCAGCGTCGATCTGCCTGTACGAGAGCTCCCGGGCCCACTCCTGATCCGGCCTCAGGCGAGCAGCCCCTTGGCGACGTGCGTGATCTGCACCTCGTTGCTGCCGGCGTAGATCATCAGCGACTTGGCGTCACGCGCCAGCTGCTCGACGCGGTACTCGGTCATGTAGCCGTTGCCACCGAACAACTGGATCGCGTCCATCGCGACGTCGGTGGCGGCCTGCGAGCAGTACCACTTCATCGCCGACGCCTCGGCCAGCGGAATCTGGCGGCCGGCCTGGCCGGACTCGATGACGCGGAACAGCATGTTGCGCACGTTCATTCGCGCCACCTCCATGCTGGCCAGCTTGAGCTGGATCAGCTGGAACTGCCCGATCTCCTTGCCCCACAACGTGCGGGTCTTGGCGTAGTCGATGCACAGCCGCAGACATTCCTCGATGATGCCCAGCGACATGGACACCACGCCGACGCGTTCGGCCGAGAAGCTCGACCGGGCGCTGTCGCGGCCGTCGCCGGCCTTGTTCTCCTCGGTCTCGCCGAGCAGCCGGTCGCGGCCCAGCCGCACGTTGTTGAAGAACAGCTCGCCGGTACGCGAGGAGTGAATACCCATCTTGCGGAACGGCTTCGACTGGACGAAGCCCTCCATGCCGCGGTCGAGCACGAAGGTCAGTACCTTGCGGTCGCGCTTGTCGGCCCCGTCACCCTCGTCCAGCTTGGCGTAGACGACGACGACGTCGGCGTCGGGACCGTTGGTGATGAAGGTCTTCTGGCCGTTGAGGATGTAGTCGTCGCCGTCACGCACGACGTAGGACTTCATGCCACCGAAAGCATCTGAGCCCGAATCGGGTTCGGTGATGGCCCAGGCGCCGACCTTCTCGTAGGTCACCAGTCCGGGCAGCCAACGCTCCTGCTGGGCCAACGTGCCGCGGCTCTGGATGGTGGGCACCGTCAGACCCAGGCTGACGCCCACGCCCGTCACCAGACCCGAACTGACCCGGCACAATTCGCTGATCAGCACCATGCCCATGCCGGCCTGGTCGGGTCCGCCGCCGAACATCCCGCCGGACGCCCGGGGCTTGCCGTCCGAGGCCTCACCGGACCGCAGCCGGGACAGCCGTCGCTCCAGCGCCTCCCGTGCCATGACGTCGATTCCGAAGGTGGCGAACAGTTTTCGGATGATCGGGTAGGGCTCCATGTCGCCGCCCTCGAGTTCGTCGAGGTGCGGCCGGATTTCCTTGTCCACGAACTCGCGAACGGCGTCGCGCACGGCAATATCGACGTCGGACCAATCAAGCATCTATTCAGGCAGCCTTTCCGGACACTGAACGGTTCCGCGCGGGACGCAGACCGGCCAACGAGAACGTGGTGTGCACCAGTGACCCGGCGCGCTCCATCAACGACTTGTGACGTGGGACATAATGCATCGGCAGGCCCCAGCGGTCTTTCGGCGGGGCCATGAATCCCGGCGCCTCGACCAGTGGCGCGTCGGCCGGCACGCGCCCGGCGGCCCGGCGATACGCCGCCAATGCTCTTGGGTGCAAACGGATTTCATCGGGGACGGCGAGGAAGGCGAGCTCGACGGCCTTGCCCAGCAGCCGCAGCACCACTTCATCGCCGGGTGTCCAGCGCATGCCGGCCCGTTCCCGGACGGCGGGGTCGAACACACCGGCCGCAACCCAGCGCTGCCCGGCCACGAGAGGCCTGAACATCTGGTCCCACACCGGGGTGGGCATCAGCACGAACCACGGCTTGGGGATTCGGATGGTGAAGATGTCGAGCGTGGCCCGGTTGATCTCCAGCTCTTCGGAACACTTGTGTTCCCAATAGGTTTGGAAGTCCTCCCAGGTCTCCGGGACCGGCCGCATGCTCATGCCGTACATGCGGTACCACTGCACGTGCTCGTCGAACAGCTGGCGTTTCTCGGCCTCGGTCAACCCGCCGCAGAAGTACTCGGCGGTCTTGAGGATCAGCATGAAGAACGTCGCGTGCGCCCAGTAGAACGTCTCGGGATTGAGCGCGTGGTAGCGGCGGCCGTCGTGGTCGACGCCCTTGATGGTCTCGTGATAGCCGCGGATCTGGGCGCCCGTGTCGGCGGCGCGGTCACCGTCGTAGACCACTCCCATGATCGGGTACACCGAGCGCGCGACCCGCTGCAACGGCTCCCGCAGCAGGATCGAATGATCCTCCACGCCGGCCCCCAGTTCGGGATACATATTCTGGATCGCGCCGATCCACACGCCGAGGATGCCGGTGCGCAAGTCGCCGAAGTACTTCCAGGTCAGCGAATCCGGCCCGAGGGGTTCGGCGGCGGGTGTCGTCCGTGGGGTCATGGTGTCCTCGCTCAACGTTGATACCGAGGGTTCTGTGTCGCCACGATAATCGTGACAACGTATGTTGTCCACGATTTGACGATGGTGTTGCCGGGACCGTTACAGAGCGTCCATCGGGTCGCCATAACTCAGTGACCAGCCAGTTTTCCGACGCGCGGCCACGGTCGTTGCCGGTGCCGCGGGCCGCCACCTAGGGTGGCGTCGTGGAAGTCGAATCGTTCGAAGAACGATCCGACGGTGTGGGAGAGATCGGCCCGGCGTCACACGCGGGGCCAGGATCAAGTGGACCGTTGGGGTGGTTGCAGAACACCAATCACAGTCCGGCTGTAATCGGATTCATCAGGCGGGCACGTCGTGCCCTGCCCGGCGACCCCGATTTCGGTGATCCGCTGTCGGTGGCCGGTGTCGGTGGCCCCAGCGCCGCGGCCCGCGCCGCCGATCGGCTTCTGCCACGCGGCGGGGCGTCCCACGAGGTGAGTCTCGCCGGCCTGCAGGTGTGGCAGGCCCTGACCGAACGTGTGTCGGGCCGGCCCGCGAACCCCGAGGTGACCATCGTCTTCACCGATCTCGTCGGCTTCTCCAAATGGTCGCTGAGCGTCGGCGACGAGACCACGCTCCGGCTGCTGCGTCGCGTGGCCCAGGTGTTCGAACCGCCGCTGCTGGAATCGGGCGGCCACATCGTCAAACGCATGGGCGACGGGTCCATGGCCGTGTTCAGCAATCCGGTGACCGCGCTGCGGTCGGTCATCCGCGCGCTCGATGCCCTGAAGGAAGTCGAGATCGACGGCTATCACCCCAAGATGCGGGCCGGCATTCACACCGGGCGGCCGCAGCGCATCGGGTCGGACCTGCTCGGTGTCGACGTCAACATCGCGGCGCGCGTCATGGAGCGGGCCACCAAGGGCGGGCTGATCATCTCGCAGTCCACGCTCGACCGGATCGACCAGCAGTACCTGGACGCCCTCGGCGTGACGCCCAAGAAGGTGCGCAAGCAGCTGTTCGGCCCGAAGACATCGGGCGTGCCCGAGGACCTCGCGATGTACTGGATCAGGCCGCGCAAGGACGCCGGAACCGAACCCGATGACGGGGAGCTCGCCGAAGCCTAGGGTCTGCCGGTCCCGGCGAGTGCGGTGGGCGCGACGCTCGTCGCTATGATCTCCGGGTGGCTGAGCAGGGTGAAGAACTATCGGAAGCAGCATTGACCGCGGCGGTCGAGGCCGCTCGTCTCGCCTTCGACCAGGCCGCTGACCTGGACGCTCTGGCTCGCGCCAAGACCGAGCACCTCGGCGACAAATCGCCCATCGCGCTGGCCCGTCAGGCACTGGGCAGTTTGGCCAAGGAGGACCGGGCCGACGCCGGCAAGCGCGTCAACGTCGCGCGCAGCGCCGCGCAGCAGGCGTACGACGACCGCATCGTGGTGCTGCGCGCCGAGCGCGATGCCGCCGCCCTGGTGGCCGAGCGCATCGACGTGACGCTGCCGACGACGCGGCAGCCCATCGGTGCCCGGCACCCCATCACGATCCTGGCCGAGAACGTCGCCGACACCTTCGTGGCGATGGGCTGGGAACTGGCCGAAGGTCCCGAGGTCGAGACCGAACAGTTCAACTTCGACGCGCTGAACTTCCCGCCGGACCACCCCGCGCGCAGCGAGCAGGACACCTTCCACATCGCGCCCGACGGCTCGCGACAGGTGCTGCGCACCCACACGTCGCCGGTGCAGATCCGGGCCCTGCTGGAACGCGAACTGCCCGTCTACATCGTGTCGATCGGCCGCACCTTCCGCACCGACGAACTCGACGCCACCCACACCCCGGTGTTCCACCAGGTCGAGGGGCTGGCCGTCGACAAGGGCCTGACCATGGCCAACCTGCGCGGGACCCTGGATGCCCTCGCGCGCGCCCAGTTCGGCCCCGAGGGCCGCACCCGGTTCCGTCCGCACTTCTTCCCGTTCACCGAGCCGTCGGCCGAGGTCGACGTCTGGTTCCCGGACAAGAAGGGCGGCCCCGGTTGGGTGGAGTGGGGCGGCTGCGGCATGGTCAACCCGAACGTGCTGCGGGCCTGCGGCATCGACCCCGACGAATACTCCGGATTCGCCTTCGGCATGGGATTGGAGCGAACCCTGCAGTTCCGCAACGGAATTCCCGACATGCGCGACATGGTGGAGGGCGACGTGCGCTTCTCCCTGCCGTTCGGGGTGGGTGCCTGATGCGTATTCCCTACAGCTGGCTGCGGGAAGCGGTCCAGGCCGGGGCTCCCGGCTGGGACGTGTCGCCGGAGGAACTGGAACAGGCCTTCATCCGGATCGGCCACGAGGTCGAGGACGTCATCGCCGCCGGGCCGGTCACCGGTCCGCTGACGGTCGGCCGCGTCGTCGAGATCGAGGAACTGACCGAGTTCAAGAAGCCCATCCGCGCCTGCAAGGTCGACGTGGGTGAAGCCGAGCCGCGCGACATCGTCTGCGGGGCACGGAACTTCGCTGTCGGCGACCTCGTGGTCGCGGCGCTCCCGGGCACCGTGCTGCCCGGTGACTTCAAGATCGCCACGCGCAAGACCTACGGCCGGGTGTCCGACGGCATGATCTGCTCGGCGGCCGAATTGAACTTCGGCTCCGACCATTCCGGCATCATCGTGCTGCCCCCGGGCACCGCCGAGCCCGGTGCGTCGGGCGCCGAGGTGCTGGGGCTGGACGACGTGGTGTTCGACCTCGCCATCACCCCGGACCGCGGCTACTGCCTCTCCATCCGCGGCATGGCACGCGAGATCGCCTGCGCCTTCGACCTGGATTTCGTCGACCCCGCCGACGTGCCGCCCCTGCCCGCCGAGGGCGAGGCCTGGCCGCTGACGGTCCAGCCGGGCACCGGCGTGCAGCGTTTCGGGCTGCGTCCGGTCGTCGGCATCGACCCGGCCGCGGTGTCGCCGTGGTGGCTGCAGCGCCGCCTGCTGCTGTCCGGCATCCGCGCCATCTCACCGGCCGTCGACGTCACCAACTACGTGATGCTCGAGCTCGGCCACCCGATGCACGCCCACGATCGCAAGCTGATCACCGGTGGCTTCGACGTGCGCTTCGCGAAGCCGGGGGAGACCGTCGTCACCCTCGATGATGTCGAGCGCAAACTGGATCCGGGCGACGTGCTGATCGTCGACGACGTGGCCACCGCGGCCATCGGCGGCGTGATGGGCGCCGGTACCACCGAGGTCCGCGACACCACCACCGACGTGCTGCTGGAAGCGGCGGTCTGGGACCCGGCCGCGGTGTCGCGCACCCAGCGCCGCCTGCACCTCGTGAGCGAGGCCAGCCGCCGCTACGAGCGCAGCGTCGACCCGGCGATCTCCCGCGCCGCGCTGGACCGTTGCGCCGCGCTGCTGGCCGAGATCGCCGGTGGCACCGTCGAACCCACGCTCACCGACTGGCGTGCCGAGCACACCGCGCCGGACTGGTCGCAGCCGCCGGTGACCATCTCCGTCGACCTGCCCGACCGCGTCGCCGGCGTCAGCTACCCGGACGGCACCACGGCCCGCCGCCTCATGCAGATCGGCGCGCACGTCACGGTGTCCGGCGCGACCGCCACCGTCGTGCCGCCGAGCTGGCGGCCCGATATGAAGCAGCCCGCCGATCTGGTCGAGGAGGTGCTGCGGCTCGAAGGGCTCGATGCCATCCCGTCGGTGCTGCCGCAGGCGCCCGCCGGCCGCGGTCTGACGGCGGCGCAGCAGCGCCGTCGTGCCATCGGTAAGTCGTTGGCGCTGGGCGGTTTCGTCGAGGTGTTGCCGACACCGTTCCTGCCCGCCGGCGTGCTGGACGCCTGGGGCCTGCCGGCCGACGACCCGCGCCGCGCCACCATCTCGGTGCTCAACCCGCTCGAGGCCGACCGGCCCGCGCTGGCCACCACGCTGCTGCCCGGCCTGCTGGAGGCGTTGGTACGCAACGTGTCTCGCGGTGCGGCCGACGTCGCCCTGTTCGGTATCGAGCAGGTCGTCCAGGCCACGCCGCACACCAAGGCGCTCGCGCCCATCCCGGTGGACCGGCGTCCGACCGACGCCGAACTGGCCGCGATCGACGAGGCGCTGCCGTACCAGCCGCTGCACGTCGCCGCCGTCCTGACGGGCCTGCGTGAGCCGGCGGGCCCGTGGGGCCCGGGTCGTGCGGTCGAGGCCACCGACGCCCTGGAGACCGTGCAGATCATCGCCCGGGCCTGCGGCGTCGACGTGACGCTGCGCGCGGCACAGGAACTGCCGTGGCACCCGGGACGCTGCGCCGAGGTGCTCGTCGGTGACACCGTTGTCGGCTACGCCGGCCAGTTGCACCCGGCCGTCATCGAGCGCACCGGCCTGCCGAAGGGCACGTGCGCCGTCGAGCTGAACCTGGATGCCATCCCGGTCGTCGAGCGCGCCATCGTGCCGTCGGTGTCGCCGTACCCGGCGGTCTTCCAGGACGTCAGCCTGATCGTCGCCGACGATGTGGCCGCCCAGGCCGTGGTCGACGTCGTGCGTGAAGGCGCCGGCGACCTGCTGGAGGACGCACGGCTGTTCGACGTCTACACCGGCCCGCAGATCGGGGAGGGTCGCAAGTCCCTGACCCTGGCCCTGCGGTTCCGGGCGCCCGACCGGACGCTCACCGAGGACGAGGCCAGCGCGGCCCGCGACGCCGCGGTGGCCCTGGCCACCGAGCGCCTCGGCGCCGAGCACCGCCGCTAGTTCAACTTCCCGCGAGCGGGCGTGTTTGTACGCAGACACGCCGCCTGCGGCGTGCATTTTGGGGCCGCTCGCCGGAGCTGCGTGCGCATCGTAGGCATCGGTCAGATCATTGTTGTTGGCCCAACACGGTGTGCAGTTGATTGCGGTTGGTGATGCCGAGCTTGGGGAACATCTTGTAAAGGTGGGCCGCAACGGTTCGGTGTGAAACGTAGATGCGGTCGGCGATCTCCCTGTTGGTCAGCCCTGCGGCGGCCAACTGAGCGATCTGAAGTTCTTGGGAGGTCAGGTCGGAAGCCGGGCCCTGACGCGGAGTCCCGGCAGGGGTGGCCACGCCTGCCGCACGCAGCTCGGCGGCGGCCCGATCGACGAACGGTGCCGCGCCGGCGGCGTCGAATACGGCCAGCGCCGACGACAGATGGGTGCGCGCCTCGGTGATCCGGCGCTGTCTGCGCAGCCATTGCCCATATGCCAGATGCGTTCGGGCCGTTTCGAGTTCGGCGTCCGCGTCATCTCCGGCGGCCAGAGCTGCCAGAAAATGGTCCTGTGCCGCATCATCGGTCTGGGCCAACAGCGCGTGTGCCCGATGCGCGAGCATCAACTCCAGGCCGGTCCCCAGCTGTCGCGCCTGATCCTCGATCTCCGCGAGCAGCGGTCGCACCAGTTCGGCTCGGTCGCTGCCGGCCGCGGCCTCGGCGAGATCGGCGACGGCCCACCGCTGGGATGTCCTGTGGCCGGTCATTTTCAGCAGGTGTCCCAATGCCTCGGCCGGATCGGCGGTAAACAGTGACAACAGGCCCGCTGCCCAGTGCGCGTCGTCATGCCACAGGATCGCGGGATCGGGAGCCAGCAGTCGACGCGCGGTGGCTATGGTCTCGTGGGCCTGGTCGAACCGGCCCTGCCATACCTGCACCCGGGCCAGGGTGGCCGCCGCCGAGGCCGCGGTCATCGGTAGCTTGATGTCCCGGGCCAGCCGCAGCGCATTCTCGGCCGCGATGGCCGCGGCCTGGATTCGGCCCTCTTGCAACAGCAGGTGCGACGCGCCGCGCTGACTCTCGCATTCGTCGGCGGCTGACCCTGAGGTCCTGGACCTGCTCTGGACCAGCTTCCAGCACTGCATGGCATGCGTGCGGTCGGCGACCGCCTCGGCGGCGAACCCGAGCGCCATCAACAGCAAGGGGTCGTCGGCAACCTCGTTTACGAACCGGGGCAGACGGGTGCGTAGGGCCTGACCCGCGCCGGTGTCGTCCAGCAACGCCATTGCCATGCATACCGCCGGATCGTCCGCGCCGCGATCGAGGCGGCTGATGGCCGCGACGATGTCGCGACGGGGCTCCTCGGCGAGGCCGTGCATGCGGCACTCGATGGCTGCAGCCCACAGCAACCGACGCTGTGCGGCGTCGCCGTCCGTGAACTTGCCGGCGAGCGCCACGAGTTCGGTCGCCGACTGGCCCGATAGCGCAGCGGTCGCATTGAGGACGAATCGGGTGATGGCCAATTGCTCTGCGCTGCAATGCTTGGCACCGAGATTCTCGGCTTCGCCGAGAATGCTGATGGACTCGGCGGTCAGTCCGGAGCTGCGGGCGATCTCGGCCGCTTCGGTCAACCGGCGCACCCGAGAAGACGGTTCTGGGGACAGCACGGCCGCCCGGCGCAGGGCCGCGGCGGATTCGGCGCCGGCGCCGCGCGCATGGGCGTGCCGCGCGGCGCCTTCCAAAGCTGTGGCAACTTGCTCATCGGTGCCGAATGTGGCTTCCGCGCGGTGCCATGCCGCGCGGACCAGGTCCACCGTCGCGTCGGCGAGTGCCCGGTGGACGACTGTCCTCGTGGACAGCGGAGCTGCGCCATAGACCGTCGATCGGATCAACGGATGGCGGACGTGGATCCGGTCGCCGCCCGCCCTGATCAGGCCCGCCCGCTCCAGCGGGGCCAATTCATCGGTGAGTACCAGGCCGAGAAGATCAGCTGCGACGTCGATGTCACGTAGCTGGCCATCACTGGCCGAGATCAATAGCAGCAGCAGGCGGCCGTTGTCGGTCAGGTCGTCGAGCTGGGACAGGAAAGCTCGTTCGACCCGGCGGGTCGTGGGCAGCGGCTCACCGGAGAAGGTGGCGCTGCTGCCGCGCTCGCTCAGGGCGCCGGACAGTTCGATGACTGCCAGCGGGTTGCCGCCTGCCTGCTCGAGTACCCGTTGCTGGAGCAGGGCGTCTGCGTCCTGGGCGGTGGTGCTCAACAGTTGACGGGCATGTTCGGGAGCCAAGGGACCCAATGACAATCGAGGCAGACCGTCCAGATATGCGGTGGCGCCATCGAGCCCCGTACGTTCGGCGCACAACATCATCAGCGGTGCATTACTGAGCCGGCGCGCCACGAACGCCAGAACCTCCAGCGAAGACTGGTCCAGCCACTGGACGTCATCGATGATCAGGACGATTCGGCGTCGGCTCGCCGATTCTTCGAGGAGTCCGAGTACCGCCAGGCTGACCATCAGCCGATCTGGCGTCGGGCCTTCGGCCAGGCCAAAAGCGGTCAGCAGGGCCGTGCGCTGGCGGGGTGGTAATGCCGGGGTGTGGTCGAGCACCGGGTGGATGAGTTCGTGGATGCCGGCGAAACCCACTTCGCTCTGGCTCTGCAGGCCCGAACAGCCCAGCCTGCTGTAGCCGTTGGCCACCGCCCAGTCGGCGATCGCCGATAGCAACGTGGACTTGCCGATACCGGCCTCACCGTCGACGACAAGCGCTGCGCCACTTGTGGAGATCGCGGCGAGCGTGTCGGTGACGCTTGACAACTCGGTTGACCGACCGATTATCACCGTTGCCAAGCTAGCAGCCTGAATTGGCATTGCCAACCTAGGTATGGTGTGAGGATGCGCACCGACCCGTGGTCCGACGACGCCTGCCCGATAGCCCGCACGATGGCGGTGCTGGGGCAGCGGTGGGCCATCCTGATCGCCCGCGAGGCATTGCTGGGGCGGTCCCGGTTCTCCGAATTCCGCGAGCAGCTCGGGGTGGCCTCCGATGTACTCAGCGCGCGGCTGGCCGAGTTGGTGGCCGCCGGCATCCTGGAGGTCGAGGATTATCGGGAGCCCGGCGAGCGCACGCGCAGTCGCTACGTGCTCACCGACGCCGGACATGATCTGGTGACAGTGCTCGCCGCGATGGGGCAGTGGGGTCGCAAACACCGGGTCACCACCAAGCGCAGCGGCTACCGGTTCATCGAGAAATCCACCGGCGAGCATGCACTGGTGGTCTTCCGTCGGCACGACGGCATCGCTGTACCTACCCGTGACGTGGCACTCATCGACTCGCTCAACTCCGAATGAAGTCCAGCAGATCGCGATTCAGCTGTTGCTGGTAGTCGCCGTGAATACCGTGGGGGGCGCCCGGATACACCCGTAGGGTGCCGTACCGCACCAGCTCGATCGATTTCGACGCCGCATCGTGGATCGGGACGATCTGATCGTCGTCGCCGTGGGCGATCAGGATCGGCGCTTCGAGGGCCCGCAGATCCGCGGTCAGGTCGGTTTCCGAGAACGCCTTGACGCAGTCGTACGCCGATGCGAGTCCCGCCTGCATGCCCTGGAGCCAGAAATGGTCGATCAGTCCCTGGGAGACGGTGGCACCGTCTCGGTTGAAACCGTAGAACGCCACCGCGAGTTCCCGCCAGTACCCGGATCGGTTGTCCAGTACGCGGGCCCGGATGTCGTCGAACACCGACAGCGGTGTGCCCTCGGGGTTTTCTGCTGATGCCACCATCACCGGTGGCACCGCGCCGACCGTGATCACCTTGCGCACCCGACCGGCGCCGTGGCGTGCCGCGTACCGCACCACCTCGCCACCTCCGGTGGAATGCCCCACAACGACGACGTCGGACAATCGGAGTCCGTTGATCAGCGCCGCCAGGTCTGCGGCGTAGGTGTCCATATCGTTGCCAGACCACGTCTGCTCGGACCGGCCGTGCCCCCGACGGTCGTGGGCGATGGCACGGAAACCGTTGTCGGCGAGGAGTTTCAGTTCCACATCCCACGCGTCGGCGCTGAGCGGCCAGCCATGACTGAAGACCACCGCCGGCCCGGATCCCCAGTCCTTGTAGTACAGCTGCGCCCCGTCGGAGCCCTCGATGAATGGCATGGGTGCCAGTCTGGCCTCAGCTGTCAGACGCGGCCATCAGTCAAACGACCATCGCGACACGCGGGCCCTCGTCCGCATACCCCCGTAGTCAATTGACGGATACCGGGAGCCGGGCCGAGAACGCAGGCTGGTGACAACGACGACAGCAGGGAGACACCACATGACGGAAGCCTCCACCGCGGTGGGCGCTGCGCACGCCGCCAACCTGGACATCGAGGTCGACGGTGAACGGTTCGCCTACCGGCGCTTCGGTGGTCCTTCGGCCACGGTGCCGCCACTGGTGCTGCTTCAGCATTTTCGCGGCAATCTCGATTACTGGGACCCAGCATTCCTGGACGTGCTCGCGGCCGACCGTGAGGTGATCACCGTCGACCTGCGCGGCGTCGGAGGCTCCACTGGCGCCACACCCGACAACATCGCGGACATGGCGCGCGACGCCCTCCGGTTCATCGACGCGCTCGGCCTGAAATCCGTTGATCTGCTCGGTTTTTCACTCGGCGGTCACATCGCCCAGGAGATCGCGCTGGTGCGTCCGCGATTGCCGCGCCGGCTGGTGCTCGCCGGCACGGCGCCGCAGGGTGCTCCCGATCTGCACAGGTGGTCCGAGGACGTCTACGCCTACGCCTGTGCCGACGAGATCACCGCCGAAGGATTCATCGCGCTCTTCTTTTCCGGCTCCGAGAAGAGCGTCCAGCGCGGTTGGGAGTACCTGGCGCGCACCCACGCTCGAGACACCGACCGTGACGCCGAAACCACTCTGGCCTGTCGTGACGCGCAGTACCAGGCGCTGATGACTTGGGGCATACCGGAATCGTCGAAGCTGGAACGGCTTTCGGCCATCACCCAACCGACGCTTGTCGCCAACGGCGACAACGACACCATGATGTCGACCAAGAACAGTTACTTGTTGGCCGAGAGGATCCGCGGCGCCCAACTGCGCATCTATCCCGATGCAGACCACGGATTCCTCGACCAGTATCCGGTCGAGTTCGGCCAGCACGTCCGCCAATTCCTCGGCCGCTAAGGAGAATTCATGACCGACCTGCTCACCTCTGTGCTGAATGCCTACGGCGGCGTCGACCGTTGGCGGGAGTTGACCTCGGTCACCGCGCGCAAACGGTTCGGGGGCGCCATCTGGGACATCAAGGCCGTACCCGGCATCGTCGACGACGGTGAGATCACGGTCTGGATCAAAGACCAACGCACCTCGCTGTCGCCTTTCACTGCGCCCGATTTGAAGACCGCCTACACGCCGCAACGGGTCGGTATCGAGACAACAGCCGGGGACATCGTCGAGATGCTCGACGATCCCAGAGCATCGTTCGCCGGGCATACTCTCGAAACACCCTGGAGCACATTGCAATTGGCGTACTTCACCGGGTACGCCATGTGGACCTACACGGCCGAGCCGTTCAATCTCACCTTTCCCGGTGTGCGTACCGCAGAGGGCGAATCCTGGACCGAGGACGGCCAGCAATGGCGCACCCTGCACGTCGACTACCCCGACGCGATCGCCACCCACAGTCCCCACCAGATCCTGTACATCGATTCCGACGGACTGATTCGACGTCGCGACTACCAGGTCGACATTGCCGGGGGATCCCCGGGCGCTCACTACGTTTCGGATTTCGATGAGATCGGCGGTCTGGTCATCCCAAGCACCCGGATGATCTACGTCCGCGACGCCGACAACCACCCGCTACCGGAGCAACTCGTGGTGTCCATCGAACTGACCGATATCACCGTCAACTGAAGGGAATGCCCATGACATATTTGTCCGATCAAGCAGAGGATCGCTTCGTCGGGGGCCCTGACGGCGAACGTTTCCACTACCGCCGATTCGGGAGGACCGGCGGAGTCCCGCTGGTGCTGTGCATGCGCCTGCGCGGAACTGTCGACCATTGGGATCCACAACTGCTCGATGCGCTGGCCGCCGAACGTGAGGTCATCGTCTTCGACAATCGGGGGACCAGCCTCTCCAGCGGTGCCGCGCCGACCACCATCGACGGGCTTGCAGACGGCGGTATCGCGTTCATCCGGGCGCTCGGGCTGACCGAGGTCGACGTGCTGGGATGGTCGTTGGGTGGCATTGTCGCCCAGGGCATTGCGTTGCGTGCACCGGAATTGGTGCGTCGGCTGGTGGTCGCGGGCAGCACGCCGGCAGGAGTGCCGGACCAGCCGGCCCCCGGGCCCCGGGTGGGGGAGATTCTCGGCCACCCCGTCAACGACGATGAGGACTACCTGTACCTGTTCTTCCCCGAAACCGATCAGGGTCGTGCCGCCGGACTGGCTTCATTGCGGCGCTTGGACACTCGGTTGCTGCAGTCCCAGGCCGCGGTGCAAGGGGACACCTATCGGGCCCAGTTGAGTGCCATCGCCGCGTTCGGTGGTTACTACCTGCGGCTGGCCGAACTGAAGCTGCCGGTGCTGGTCGTCAACGGTGCCCATGACGTGATGATCAATTCCTATGCGACCTACGCGATGTCGCAGCAACTGCCGGATGCCAAGGTGGTGCTCTACAGCGACGCCGGCCACGGATTCCTGTTCCAGCACATCGCGGATTTCGCGCACGACGTCAACCGGTTCCTGGGATGAGCGCCATGAGAGCTGTCAGCCAGGACGAACTCGGCGGGCCCGAGGTGCTACACGTGGTCGAGATCGACCGTCCTACACCAGGAATTGGGCAGATTCTGGTCCGGGTGCACGCCGCCGGTGTGAACCCGGTTGACGGGGTGAACCGTCAGAGCGGGGTACTCGTCGGGGCGACACCGTTCGTCCTGGGCTGGGATGTGTCCGGCACTGTCGAAGCCGTGGGTTTCGGCGTCACCCTCTACCGGCCCGGTGACGAGGTGTTCGGCCTGTTGCCATTCCCTCTGGGGCACGGCGCCTATGCCGACTATGTCGTCGCTCCGACTCGGGTGTTCGTGCCGAAACCGGCGAACCTCGACCATGTTCAGGCCGCCGCGTTGCCGCTGGCCGGGTTGACGGCCTACCAGGCACTGGTGGACACCGCCGGCATCGGAGAGGGCACCCGGGTGCTGATCACCGCCCCGGCCGGCGGGGTGGGACATCTGGCGGTGCAGATCGCCAAGGCATTCGGCGCGTATGTCATCGGACTGGCGTCACCCGATAACGTCGAGATAGTGACCGGCCTCGGCGCCGATGAGGTGATCGACTACACCACAACCGATTTCGCGACGGTGCTCAGCGATGTGGATGTGGTGTTCGACCTCATTGGTAACGACTATCAGCGCAAGGCGCTGCAGGTGCTCAAACCCGGCGGCACGCTGGTCTCGTCGCTGCCGCAGTCTCTGCCGGAGGTCGTCGCCGACGCTGTCGCGCGAGGTATCCGGCCGGCCGGACTGTTCGTCGAGGCCGACCGGCTGGGCATGACTGCGCTGGCAGAGCTTGCCGGCCGCGGGGCGCTGGTCCCGACGATCGCGGCCACCTTCCCGCTGGAACAGGCCGGGCAGGCGCAGTCCTACCGCGTCAGGACCGGCAAGGTGGTGTTGACCCTGTGATGGCGAACGAAGCTGGAACCGACGTCGTGGAGAGCACGGCGATCGAAGCCGATCTGCTCGTCATCGGTTTCGGTAAGGGTGGCAAGACGCTGGCCGGTGACGTCGGCCGGACAGGCCAACGGGTGGTCCTGGTCGAGCAGGCGGCGCAGATGTTCGGCGGCACCTGCATCAACACCGGTTGCGTGCCGACGAAGTCGATGGTCCATCAGGGCGAGAAGAACGCCGCGACAAACCTCCCGGGTGAACTGGCTTATGCCGCAGCGGTTGCCGCAACAGAGCGGTTGACCGCGGGGCTTCGTGCGGCCAACCTCGCTGCACTGGAAAGCATTCCGTCGGTCACGGTGCTGATCGGCACCGCCATGTTCGTAGATGCCAACACGGTGCAGGTCAGTTGTGATGCAGGTGCCGTGACGGTGAGCGCTCGTCAGATCGTCATCGGAACCGGGGCGCGCGCCGGCACCGCGGAGATACCCGGCCTGGCTGCTTGTCCGGTGGCCGTCACCAACGTCGAGCTGTTGCATCAGGCAGCTCGCCCGGAACGCCTCGTCGTTCTCGGTGGTGGATTCATCGGCCTCGAATTCGCGTCGATGTATGCCGCGTTCGGCTGCTCGGTCACGGTCCTCGAGAGGAATCCGGCAGTGCTCGCAAGCGAGGAGCCTGAGATCGCGGACATGGCGCGTTCACTGCTGTTCGCGCGCGGCGTAGATATCCAAACCGGCGCCGATGTCGTCGACGTGCAGACGATCCTCCGCCCCGGAGCCGCGCCGATGGCTCGTGTTCGGTACCTGAGCGATGGACGACCGGTGAGTGTCGACGCCGACACTGTTCTCGTCGCGCTCGGGCGCACCCCGAACACGGCTGCATTGCGCCTCGACCGGGCGGGAGTCGAGACGACCGACAGGGGTGCAGTGGTCGTCGATGACTACCGTCGAACCACCGTGCCGCACATCTTCGCCGTCGGTGATGTCACTGGGGGACCCCAATTCACCTATATCTCACTCGATGACTACCGCATCGTCGCCGACCAGCTATCCGGGGTCGATGAACCGCGGCGGGCGTCGCAGCGAACGGCAGTGCCTACGTGTCTCTTCCTCACCCCGCCGCTGGCCCGGGTGGGATTGACCGAGTCGCAGGCGCGCATTGCGGGTCACGACGTCCTCGTCGCCGCAAGTCCGGTCGCAAATCTCGCAACCGTGGCCCGTGCACGTATCGTCGAACAGACCGAAGGAATGATGAAGGTCGTCGTCGATGCCACCACCGGCAAGATTCTCGGCGCCACACTGTGGTGTCATGACGCCCAGGAAGTGATCAACATCGTCGCACTGGCGATGCGGCACGGTATCACCGCGCGTGCACTGCGCGACGAGATCTACACGCACCCTTCGATGTCGGAGTGCTTCAACCAGCTACTGGGACTATTGGCCTGAGCGCATTGCCCGGTGCGGGCGGTGCCCGCGCAACCACGCGAGGCACCGCCGCTACCGACTACCCGGCGTCGGTCATCGTCAGGACCACCCGAAAGCGCGCTTCATTGCGCATCATCCGGTCGTAACCGGCGGCCGCATCCCGCAGCGGCATCGGTTCAACCCACGGCCGAATGCCATGCAGGGCAGCGAATTCCAGGGTGTCTTCGGTATCCGCTGCGGTACCGGCAGGATGTCCATGAATGGTGCCTGAGGCGTTGATCAGTTGTAGCGGAGTTATGTCGAGTGGTTCGGCGAGCACGGCAAGCGTGAGTACCTCACCGTGTGGCGCGAGGCCGTCGCCCGCAACGCTGATCGCGGTCCGATTGGTGGCCGTCGCCGCCACCACCCGCGCGCCACCGAGCTTGCGCAGTTCGGCGGCCACGTCGGCGGCGGTCGAATCGATGTAATGGTGAGCGCCCAATTGATAAGCCATATCGGCCTTTTCGGCGCCGCGTGCGATGGCCACGGTCCGGAATCCCATGCGTGCGGCGAACTGCACGCCCAGGTGACCCAGTCCGCCGATGCCCAAGACGGCGACCACGTCGCCTGGGCGTGCACCACTGTGGCGCAGCGAATTGAACATCGTCACTCCGGCGCACGCGAGTGGTGCGGCTTCGACGGCGGTGAGGGCGTCGGGGATCCGTGCCAGTCCGGACTGGTGCACGAGCAGCATCTCGGCATAGCCGCCCGGAAACCCGGCCCCGGTCACCTTCGAGCGCGTGCAGTGCACGAAATCACCGCGGCGACAGCGGGAACAGCTCCCGCAGTAATACCCGAACCAGCCGACTGCGACGCGGTCGCCGATCTGCCAGTCGAGCACTCCGGGCCCGACCGCCACGATGTGACCGGCGACCTCATGACCGGGCGTCACCGGAAAGACCGTGTCGGGCAGGTGGCCCGCGGCGATCTGAGAGTCCGAATGGCACACGCCGCAGGCTTCGACGCGGACCAACACCTCGCCGTCGCCGGGTTCGTGCACCAGCCGGTCCGTGAGTGTGATTGCACCACCGGGTTCGGTGACCTCGACGCTCCGGTATGTGGCGACCATGAATGTGACTCCTTTGCGACAGAAACGGATCAGGCGGGGGTGGCGACGTCGAGCACCACGCGGAACCGGGCGCGGCCGGACATCATCCGGTCATACGCACGGGGTGCTTCGGTGAAAGGCATGGGCTCTACGAGCGGCGCGATCTGGTGCGTGAGGCTGAACGCCAGGTTGTCTTCGTTGTCGATCGCAGAACCGGTCAGACTGCCGAGGATGCTGCGGCCCCCGAAGATCAGGTCGGATGTGTGAACAGGCAGCGGCTCGGGGGATGCCCCGACAACGACCAAACGTCCGCGGGGCCGCAGTCCGGCGACCAACCCTGCCATCGACGGTCCGCTCGACGCCGTCGCGATGACGGCGGCGGCACCGCCGAGTGCGTTGAGCGTCGATGCGACATGTTCGGTCGAGCTGTCGATGAAATGGTCGGCGCCCAATGTCTTTGCCAGCTCCTCCTTCCCGGTGCCGCGCGCGACGGCGGCGACCTGGAATCCCATCTTCTTTGCGTACTGGATGCCGAGATGGCCGAGCCCGCCGATGCCTTGGATCGCCACCAAGCTGTTCAGCGGTGGCCCAGCGGCGCGTATCGCGTTGAACACTGTGACACCCGCGCAGAGCAGCGGGGCTGCGGTGAGCGCGTCGAAACCGTCTGGGACACGGACCAATCCGGTGGACCGGGCGTACATGATCTCGGCATAGCCGCCGTCTGTGGTGGTACCCGGCTGTGGTTGATCACTGCAGTTGACGAAGTCTCCGCGGCGGCAGAAGTCGCACTGCCCGCACTGCCCGCCGAGAAACCCCACTCCGACGCGGTCACCGGCCTGCCAGCGTGGATCGACGCCGGTGCCGACAGCGTCGATGATGCCGATCACCTCATGTCCCGGCACCACCGGTTCCTGCGGGTCGGTTCGCTGCCCCTCCACGGCGAGCACGTCGCTGTGGCACACCCCGCAGGCCAACACGCGGATGCGGACCTGCCCATGGTCCGGCTCCCGAAGTTCCCGTTCCACGAGGGTGAATTGCCGCTGTCCGGTCACCTGATACGCCCGATATGCCGTCACCACGTCAGGACATCAACCCGGACCGAATCGCGGTATCCGCACGGTGACCGTCGTTTGGCGTGCGGCGGGCGTGACGGTCTTCCAAGTGATCTGGCCAGGTTGGCAAGCGTTGTCCGCCGCGGCCGGCAGTCAGATTACTTATGCCGCGCTTCGCGATGCACGGCGAGAATCACCGGCATGAACGAATTGTCGAGCGCTGAAATGGCATTGGCTGCGATTCTCCCGGTGCTGGCCGCCGCCGTCGGCGAGAGTGTGCGATTGCCGACGCCCTGCCCGGGATTCGATGTGGCCGCGCTGGCGGATCATCTGGCGGGAACTGTGACAATGGTGGGCGAGGCGGCTGGGGCGCAGGTTTTCGTCACGCAGAACGCGGGCATCGGGACACGCATCTCGCAGACCACGAATTCGGTGATCGACGCCTGGCGCGCTCGGGGCACGGAAGGCGACGCGATGTTCGCCGGCAGGGTCATGCCTGCGCACCTGGCGTTGGGAGTGCTGTCGGTCGAGTTGGTGGTGCACGGTTGGGACTTCGCGCAGGCACTGGCACGCCCGCTGGCTGTCGCCGCCGCACACGCCGACTTCGTGCTCTCGCTTGCACAGCGCATCATCACCCCGGACAGTCGGCGTACTGCGGGGTTCGACCCTCAGGTACCGGTAACCACCGATGCCGAGGCTCTTGATCGCTTGGTCGCTTTCACCGGGCGTCATCCGCGACAACACGTTGCGTGACTCCAGAAGGCGCAGTAATTGGTTTGCAAGTTGATGCATAAACATGCAGAATCGCTCGTATGACTTCTGTGGCGGTGGCCGGCGCCAGTGGGTATGCCGGCGGCGAGATTCTGCGGCTCCTGCTGGGCCATCCGGCCTACGCCGACGGTCGCCTCACCATCGGTGCGCTGACCGCCGCGGGCAATGCCGGCACCACGGTCGGTGACCACCACCCGCACCTCCTTCCGATCGCAAACCAGGTGCTCCAGCCCACCGAGGTCGACGTTCTCGCCGGGCACGACGTCGTCTTCCTGGGTCTGCCGCACGGACATTCGGCCGCGCTCGCGCAGCAACTCGGCCCGGACACCCTGATCGTCGACTGCGGCGCCGACTTCCGGCTCACCGACGCCGCGGCCTGGGAGAAGTTCTACGGCTCCGAGTACGCCGGCAGCTGGCCCTACGGGCTGCCGGAGCTGCCCGGCGGCCGGGACAAGCTCGTCGGTACCAAACGCATTGCGGTTCCGGGCTGTTACCCGACCTCGGCGCTGCTGGCTCTCGTGCCGGCCGTCGCGGCCGGGCTCGTCGAGCCCAACGTCACCGTGGTGGCGGTCAGCGGCACCTCGGGCGCCGGCAAGTCCGGCAAGGTCGACCTGTCGGCCGCCGAGGTCATCGGCTCGGCCCGGGCCTACAACGTCGGCGGCGCGCACCGGCACACGCCGGAGATCGCCCAGGGCCTGCGGGCCGTCACCGACAAGGACGTGACGGTCTCGTTCACCCCGGTGCTGATCCCGACATCGCGCGGCATCCTCGCGACGTGCACCGCGCGCACCACGGCGTCCGTCGAGGAGATCCGGGCGGCGTACGAAAAGGCTTATGCCAGTGAGCCGTTCATCCACCTGCTGCCGGAAGGACAGCTGCCCAAGACCGGTTCGGTCGTGGGCAGCAACGCCGCGCAGATCGCCGTCGCGGTCGACGAGGACGCGAAGACCCTTGTCGCTCTGTGCGCCATCGACAACCTGACCAAGGGCACCGGCGGCGCGGCAGTACAGTCCATGAACATCGCGCTCGGCTGGCCGGAAACCGAAGGACTATCCACCGTGGGAGTAGCACCGTGACCGACACCCCGTCCCTGCATCGCAACCAGGGCGTCACCGCGCCGGAAGGCTTCCGGGCAGCCGGAATCGCAGCCGGCATCAAGGCTTCCGGGAAACCGGACCTGGCGCTGGTGTTCAACGAGGGACCCGACCTGTCGGCCGCCGGGGTCTTCACCCGCAACAAGGTGCGGGCCGCTCCCGTGCAGTGGAGCGAACAGGTCCTCAAGAGCGGCCGGTTGCGGACGGTCATCCTGAACTCCGGTGGCGCCAACGCCTGTACCGGCCCGGGCGGTTTTCAGGACACCCACCAGACCGCCGAGGCCGTCGCCGCCGCGCTGAGTGACTGGGGCACCGAGACCGGGGCCATCGAGGTCGCGGTGTGTTCGACGGGCCTGATCGGGGATCGGCTCCCGATGGACAAGGTGCTGGCCGGTGTCACCGAGATCGTGCATGAGATGGCCGGTGGGCTGTCGGGCGGTGACGAGGCCGCGCGGGCCATCATGACCACCGACACCGTGCCGAAACAGGTTGCGCTGCACCACCCGGGCAAGTGGACCATCGGTGCCATGGCCAAGGGTGCCGGGATGATGGCGCCGTCGCTGGCGACCATGCTGGTGGTCATCACCACCGACGCCGTCGCCGACGCTGAAGCGCTGAACCTCGCCCTCAAGAACGCGGCCGGCAGAACCTTCGACCGGCTCGACATCGACGGCAGCTGCTCCACCAACGACACGGTGCTGCTGCTGTCGTCCGGCGCCAGCGAAATCCGGCCCAGCCAAAGCGAATTGGACGAGGCCGTCCTGGCCGTCTGTGACGACCTGTGCGCGCAGCTGCAGGCCGACGCCGAAGGCGTCACCAAGCGCATCGCGATCACCGTCAAGGGCGCGGCCAGTGAGGACGACGCCCTCGTGGGTGCCCGAGCGCTGGCGCGCGACAGCCTCGTGAAGACCGCGCTGTTCGGGTCCGATCCCAACTGGGGCCGGGTCCTGGCCGCCATCGGCATCGCGCCCATCGAACTCGTGGCGGACCGGATCAGCGTGTCGTTCAACGGTTCCGCGGTGTGCATCGACGGTGCCGGCGCGCCGGGTGCCCGCGACGTCGACCTCTCGGGCGCCGACATCGAGGTCGTCGTCGACCTGCAGATCGGCGAGCACGAGGCCACCATCCGGACCACCGACCTCTCGCACGCCTACGTCGAAGAGAACTCGGCGTACAGCTCATGAGCACGGCCGGGCTCTCGACCGCGGTGAAGGCGGCGGTGCTTGCCGAGGCGCTGCCGTGGCTCAAGCAGCTGCACGGCAAGATCGTCGTGGTCAAGTACGGCGGCAACGCCATGACCGACGACACCCTCAAGGCGGCCTTCGCCGCCGACATGGCGTTCCTGCGCAACTGCGGCATCCAGCCGGTGGTCGTGCACGGCGGTGGTCCGCAGATCAGCGCGATGCTGAAACGCCTTGGTATCGAAGGTGATTTCAAGGGCGGCTTCCGCGTCACCACGCCCGAGGTCCTCGACGTCGCCCGGATGGTGCTGTTCGGGCAGGTCGGCCGCGAGCTCGTCGGGCTGATCAACGCCCACGGCCCGTACGCGGTCGGCATCACCGGTGAGGACGCACAGCTGTTCACCGCGGTGCGGCGCAGCGTGACGGTCGACGGCGTGCCCACCGACATCGGTCTGGTCGGCGACGTCGAACACGTCAACGCCGAGGCCATCCTGGATCTCATCGACGCGGGCCGGATTCCGGTGGTGTCCACCATCGCTCCCGACGCCGACGGCGTGGTGCACAACATCAACGCCGACACCGCCGCGGCCGCAGTCGCCGAAGCGCTCGGCGCCGAGAAGCTGCTGATGCTCACCGACGTCGAAGGCCTGTACACCGACTGGCCGGACCGCACCTCGCTGGTCACCGAAATCGACACCGCCGCACTGGCACAACTCTTGCCGAAGCTCGAATCCGGCATGGTGCCCAAGATCGAGGCATGCCTGCGGGCCGTGGAGAACGGTGTCCCGAGCGCGCACGTCATCGACGGCCGGGTCGAACACTGTGTCCTCGTCGAGCTGTTCACCGACGAGGGCACCGGAACCAAGGTCGTGTCACCCGCATGAAGGGAACCGAAGCAATGCAAGCCCGTTGGCAAGCGGTGATGACCAACAACTACGGCACGCCGCCCGTCGCGCTGGTCAGCGGCGACGGCGCCGTGGTCACCGACGCGGACGGCAAGAGCTACGTCGACTTCCTGGCCGGCATCGCGGTGAACGTGCTGGGACATCGTCATCCGGCGGTGATCGAGGCCGTCACCACGCAGCTGAACACGCTGGGCCACACCTCGAATCTGTACGCCACCGAACCGGGTATCGCGCTGGCCGAAGCCTTGGTGGCCCAGCTCGACGCGCCGGCGCGAGTCTTCTTCTGCAACTCCGGCGCCGAAGCCAACGAAGCCGCGTTCAAGATCAGCCGGCTCACCGGCCGCACCAAAATCGTTGCGGCCCAAGGGGCGTTCCACGGCCGCACCATGGGCTCGCTGGCCCTGACCGGCCAGCCCGGTAAGCAGGAGCCGTTCCTGCCGCTGCCCGGTGACGTCACCCACGTGCCGTACGGCGACGTCGAGGCGCTCGAAGCGGCCGTGACCGACGAGACCGCGGCGGTGTTCCTCGAACCGATCATGGGCGAGGGCGGCGTCGTCACCCCGCCGGCCGGCTACCTGGTCAAGGCACGAGAGCTCACCGCGAAACATGGTGCGCTGCTGGTGCTCGACGAGGTGCAGACGGGAATCGGCCGCACGGGCGCGTTCTACGCGCACCAGCACGACGGCATCACGCCCGACGTCATCACGCTGGCCAAGGGCCTCGGCGGCGGTCTGCCCGTCGGCGCCTGCATCGCCATCGGCGATGCGGCCGAACTGCTGCAGCCGGGCATGCACGGCAGCACCTTCGGTGGTAACCCGGTGTGCACGGCTGCGGGCCTGGCGGTCGTCAAGACCCTCGCCGATGACGACCTCGTGCACCGCGCCGACGCCGCCGGCAAGACGCTGGCACACGGTATCGAGGAGCTGAACCACCCGCTGGTCGACCACGTGCGTGGCCGCGGGCTATTGCTCGGCGTCGTCCTGACCGCGCCGCAGGCCAAGGCTGTCGAGAACGCCGCGCGCGACGCGGGTTTCCTCGTCAACGCCGCGGCTGCCGACGTCGTGCGGCTGGCGCCGCCGCTGGTCATCACCGACGCGCAGATCGACGCGTTCCTGACCGCCCTACCCACCGTTCTCGACACCGCAGCAGGGGAGTCCCAGTGATCCGCCATTTTCTCCGTGACGACGATCTGACGCCTGAAGAGCAGGCCGAGGTCCTCGCGCTGGCCGCCGAACTCAAGAAGGCGCCGTTCAGCCGTCGTCCGCTCGAGGGCCCGCGGGGCATCGCCGTCATCTTCGAGAAGAACTCCACCCGCACCCGCTTCTCGTTCGAGATGGGCATCGCCCAGCTCGGCGGGCACGCCGTCGTCGTCGACGGTCGCAGCACGCAGCTGGGCCGCGAGGAGACCCTCGAGGACACCGGCGCCGTGCTGTCGCGCTACGTCGACGGCATCGTCTGGCGCACGTTCGCGCAGGAGCGCCTGACGGCCATGGCGTCGGGCGCGACCGTACCGATCGTCAACGCCCTGTCCGACGAGTTCCACCCCTGCCAGGTGCTGGCCGATCTGCAGACCATCGCCGAGCGCAAGGGCAAGCTGGCCGGGCTCAACATGAGCTACCTCGGCGACGGCGCCAACAACATGGCGCACTCGCTGATGGTCGGCGGCGTCACGGCCGGCCTCAACGTGACCATCGCCGCGCCGAAGGGCTTCGAGCCCGACCCGCAGTTCGTCGAGGCCGCCAAGAAGCGCGCGGCGGAGACGGGCGCGACCGTCACCGTCACCACCGACCCGCAGGCCGCCGCCGACGGCGCCGACGTCCTCGTCACCGACACCTGGACCTCGATGGGCCAGGAGAACGACGGCCTGGACCGCGTGCGGCCGTTCCGCCCGTTCCAGGTCAACACCGCGCTGCTGGGCCGCGCCAACGATGACGCCGTGGTGCTGCACTGCCTGCCGGCGCACCGCGGGGACGAGATCACCGACGAGGTGATCGACGGCCCGCAGAGCGCGGTGTTCGACGAGGCCGAGAACCGTCTGCACGCGCAGAAGGCCATGCTGGTCTGGCTGTTGGAGCACAACGCACGATGACCGCACCGACCCGGGCCGGACGACAGTCGCGCATCGTGGCGCTGCTGTCGGCGAACCCGGTGCGCAGCCAGACCGAACTCGCGGCCCTGCTCGCCGCGGAGGGCATCGACGTCACCCAGGCCACGCTGTCGAGGGACCTGGAGGAACTGGGTGCGGTCAAGCTGCGCGGTGCCGACGGCGGCACCGGCGTCTACGTCGTCCCCGAGGACGGCAGCCCCGTCAAAGGCGTCTCCGGCGGCACCGAGCGGCTGTCCCGACTGCTCGGCGAGCTGCTGGTGTCCACCGACGCCAGCGCCAACCTGGCGGTGTTACGTACGCCACCTGGGGCCGCGCAGTACCTGGCCAGTGCAATAGATCGGGCGGCTCTGCCTTATGTTGTGGGCACGATCGCCGGTGATGACACCCTTTTGGTTGTCGCCCGCGAACCGATGAGCGGCGCCGAGCTCGCCGCCACCTTCGAGAACCTGTAGCAGTACTAGAACAAGGAGATTGACACATGTCCGAGCGCGTCATCCTGGCGTATTCCGGCGGTCTGGACACTTCGGTCGCGATCAGCTGGATCGGCAAGGAGACCGGCAAAGAGGTCGTCGCCGTGGCCATCGACCTGGGCCAGGGCGGCGAGGACATGGAGGTGGTGCGTCAGCGTGCCATCGATTGCGGCGCTGTCGAGGCCGTGGTGGTCGACGCCCGCGACGAGTTCGCCGACGAGTACTGCCTGCCCACCATCAAGGCCAACGCGCTGTACATGGACCGGTACCCGCTGGTGTCGGCCATCTCGCGCCCGCTGATCGTCAAGCACCTGGTCGAGGCGGCCCGCAGCCATGGCGGCACCGTCGTCGCGCACGGCTGCACCGGTAAGGGCAACGACCAGGTCCGCTTCGAGGTCGGCTTCAACACCCTGGCCCCGGAGCTGGAGGTCATCGCCCCGGTCCGCGACTACGCCTGGACCCGCGAGAAGGCCATCGCCTTCGCGCAGGAGAACGACATCCCGATCAACGTCACCAAGAAGTCGCCCTTCTCCATCGATCAGAACGTGTGGGGCCGTGCCGTCGAGACCGGCTTCCTCGAGGACCTGTGGAACGCCCCGACCAAGGACGTCTACGACTACACCGAGGACCCGACGGTCCACTTCAACACCCCCGACGAGCTGATCGTCAGCTTCGACAAGGGCCGCCCCGTCGCCATCGACGGCCGCCCGCTGAGCGTGCTGCAGATCATCCAGGAGCTCAACACCCGCGCCGGTGCGCAGGGCGTCGGCCGCCTGGACGTCGTCGAGGACCGCCTGGTGGGCATCAAGTCCCGCGAAATCTACGAGGCCCCGGGCGCCATGGTGCTGATCACCGCGCACACCGAGCTCGAGCATGTCTGCCTGGAGCGCGAGCTCGGCCGCTACAAGCGCGGCGTCGACCGCAAGTGGGGCGAGCTGACCTACGACGGTCTCTGGTACAGCCCGCTGAAGGCCTCGCTGGAGGCGTTCGTCGAGCACACCCAGCAGCACGTCTCCGGCGACATCCGCCTGGTCCTGCACGGCGGCCACATCACCGTCAACGGCCGGCGCTCGGGTGAGTCGCTCTACGACTTCAACCTCGCCACCTACGACGAGGGCGACAGTTTCGACCAGAGCGCGGCCAAGGGCTTCGTCCAGCTGCACGGCCTGAGCTCCAAGATCTCCGCCAAGCGCGATCTGGGTTTGTAAATCTCCCGCGAGCGGCCGCGTTTGTACACCGACACACCGTGTTCAGCTGTACAAAAGCGGCCGCTCGCACTCGACGAGGGGCATGTTAATGAGCACCGGTGGGACCAACGAGGGTTCGCTGTGGGGTGGCCGGTTCGCCTCCGGCCCGTCCGATGCGCTTGCCGCACTGAGCAAGTCGACGCACTTCGACTGGGCGCTGGCGCCATATGACGTCACCGCGTCCAAGGCGCACGCCCGCGTGCTGCACAACGCCGGGTTGCTCACCGACGAGCAGCGCGACGGGCTGCTGGCCGGCCTGGACAGCCTCGGCAACGACGTCGCCGACGGTTCCTTCGGGCCGCTGCCGACGGACGAGGACGTGCACGGCGCACTGGAGCGCGGCCTGATCGACCGCGTCGGTGAGGACCTCGGTGGCCGGCTGCGCGCCGGCCGGTCCCGCAACGACCAAGTGGCGACGCTGTTCCGCATGTGGCTGCGCGACGCCATCAAGACCGTCGGCAACGGCGTGCTCGACGTGGCGGCCGCGCTGGCCGGCCAGGCCGCGGCGCACCCCACGGCGATCATGCCCGGCAAGACGCACCTGCAGTCGGCGCAGCCCGTGCTGTTGGCCCACCACCTTCTCGCGCACGCGCACCCGCTGCTGCGCGACGCCGACCGGCTGCTCGATCTGGACAAGCGGGCGGCGGTGTCGCCCTACGGTTCCGGTGCGCTCGCCGGTAGCTCGCTCGGCCTGAGCCCCGACGCCATCGCGGCGGATCTAGGATTCAATGCGGCTGCGGACAATTCGATCGACGCCACTTCCTCGCGCGACTTCGCCGCCGAGGCGGCGTTCGTGTTCGCGATGATCGCCGTGGATCTGTCCCGCCTGTCCGAGGACATCATCCTCTGGAGCACAACGGAATTCGGCTACGTCAAGCTGCACGACTCCTGGTCGACCGGCAGCTCGATCATGCCGCAGAAGAAGAATCCTGACATCGCCGAACTGGCCCGCGGTAAGTCCGGCCGCCTCATCGGCAACCTGGCCGGCCTGCTGGCGACGCTCAAGGCGCAGCCGCTCGCCTACAACCGGGATCTGCAGGAGGACAAGGAGCCGGTCTTCGACTCCGTCGCTCAGCTCGAGCTGCTGCTGCCCGCGATGGCCGGCCTGGTCGGCACCCTGACCTTCGACACCGACCGGATGGCCGAGCTGGCGCCGCTCGGCTACACCCTGGCCACCGACATCGCGGAATGGATGGTGCGCCAAGGTATTCCGTTCCGCGTCGCGCACGAGGCAGCGGGTGCGGCGGTCAAGGCCTCAGAGGCCAGGGGAGTCGGGCTGGAAGAACTCGCCGCCGACGAACTCGCCGGCATCCATCCGGGTCTCACCGAGGAAGTGCGGGACGTCCTGACCATCGCCGGTTCGGTCGAGTCGCGTGATGCCCGCGGCGGCACGTCGCCGGCGAGGGTTGCCGAGCAGCTCACCATCGTGCGGGATCGGGCGGCGCAGCTGCGGTCGCAGCTGGGGTAGGCGCTGGTGGACGTCGAGGCGGTGGTGCTGCGAGCCCAACTGCTCGGCGACCTCAGCCAGTGGCAAGCCGCCGCCGACCTGCTGTCGTCCGCACTTGCCGAGCACCCGCACGAGGGACGGCTGCTCGACGCATTCGCCGTCGCGGTCTACAACGTCGGAGATCTGGACCGTGCGCGCGCCGCCGCAGATGCGGCGATAGCGCAACACGGCACGTCGCTGTTGGCGTTGCAGGTGCTGGCGCGCGTCAGCCTCTCGGCGAGCCGCACCGCAGACGCGGTCCGATATGCCCGTAGGGCTGTAGAAGCGAATCCCCATGACGCCGACGCGCACATGCTCCTCGCGACCTGCCTGGCGGAGGTGCCGGATCGACGTGCCGCGAGGACGGCCCTGGATCGGGCGTTGGAACTCGAATCCCATGACGCTGAGCTGTTTTTGGCCGCAGCACGCGTGGCCCGCCGGTGTGGCGACGACCGCGCTGCGCAATTCATCGCCACCGGATTGAGCCTCGATCCATCAAGTGCTGATCTACAGACCGAGGCCGCCGCGGCTCGGCCTTTCGCCGGAGGGCGCGTGGCGGGTCTGTCCGCGGTTCTCGTCGACGAACCCACCCACGGCGCAGCACGGCACACTCTCGCGCAGACCGTGTGGGGCACCATCGCTCGGCTTGCCAGCGGCGTCTGGATCTACACGTTGGCGGTGGTCCTCTTCTCCGCGTGGGTGCCGCCGTCGGTGTTGCGTCATCTGGCCCCGGTGTTGATGGCGCCGCTGCTGGTGCACTGGATTCGCACCTTCTCTCGAGTGCGCAAGCAGCTTCCGCGCGGTTACCTGGCCCGGCGGCTGTGGCGCCGTCCGATTGCGTTGGCCGGCATCGGGTTGGCCGCATTGGCCGCATTCATCGCCACGGTCGCACCTGTGCTGATCATCGTCGGATGGAGCCCAAATGGTGTACGCCTCGGGTATCAGGCACTGATCGTCGCGTGCCTGCTGGCCGGTCTCGCTCACGTCATGGTGACCATCGGGCGCCTTCGCAGCGACCGCGACGTGAGCTTGGGCGACCATCTGACCGAGCAATCGGGCTACTGGTTGGTGTGGCTGCTCGGCTTGGGACTGCCGGTCGGCCTGGGATGGGCGTGCTACCGATTGGCGGCGCAGCCCGGCGCGCTGTGGTTCGCACTGATGGTGCTGCCGATCGTGTTCGGGGTCCGCTGTGTGGAGTACGTCGTGGCCCTGGCCGGCCGGGGTCTGCGATGGTCGGGGTATGTCATGGCGGCGCTGTTCCTCGCCGGTTGTGCGTGGCTCGTGCTGTGGTGTGGTCACCGGGCAGCGAGTGTCGATTTCACGTATCAGCCGGGGCCGTTGTCACCCGGCAACATTCAGGTGCCGACGTTCAGCCCATTGCCACCCATACCGACCTTCACGGTGCCGGCGCCCAGCCGCTGAAGCAGCCGACACCGCCGGCCGTCTGCGGGCCCGCCTGCAGGGCTGAGGCCGTCGGCGGCCGTAGGCTCGGGCGGTGCCAGCTCGCAGCCGCGCCGCGGTCTACGCCAGACGACGCAAACGTCGGATGGCGAAGGTCGAGCACGACCTGACGACGCAGCAGTGGGCTGTCCTGCAAGAGATCTGGGGCGGCTGCGCCTACTGCGGCGCCGACGACGCCGATCTGCAGAAGGATTGCGTGCAGCCCATCTCCCGCGGCGGGCGGTACACGCTCGACAATGTGGTGCCCGCCTGCCGGTCGTGCAACGCGAGCAAGTGCAACGCCGAGGTCACCGGCTGGTTGCGCCGAAAGAAGTTGGACGAAGGCAGGTTTCTGCTCAGGAAGGCCACCATCGCCAGGGAACTGGCGCAATACTGAGCCGATGGCCGGTACCCAGACGCCCGAAGTGCGCCTGGCGGAGCTCATCGCCGCGCTGTCGCTGGCCACCGATCTCGGTCTGGGGCAGCCGCAGGAACACGTGTTGCGCCAGACGGTCATCGCGACGCGCCTGGCCGCCGCGGCGGGGATGGCGCCCGAACATCAGGCCGCGGCCTTCTACGTGTCGCTGCTGGCCTGGATGGGGTGCGTCGCCGACTCGCACGAGCTGGCGCACTGGTTCGCCGACGATCTCCAGATGCGTGCCGACAGCTACCAGGTGGACAAGGCCGGCCCCGGCATGGCGCGGTTTCTGCTCGGACACCTCGCGCAGGGGCAGCCGGCGTTGCAGCGCATCACCATGGTCGGCCGCTTCCTGGCCCAGGGCGTCGCCGATATGCCGAAACTCTTAGTCAGCCACTGTCAGACGGCCAGCGACATCGCCGACCGCCTGGACCTGCCGCCCGAGGTACGTGCCGCACTGCTGGACGCCTTCGAGCGCTGGGACGGCAAAGGTGTGCCGGGGCGGGCCCGGGGTGCGGATATCCAGCCGGTGATGCGCGTCGTCCACATCGCGGACGACGCCGAGGTGCACCACCGCGCCGGCGGCGCCGAAGCGGCGCTGGAAATGCTGCGCAGCCGCCGGGGGACCGAGTTCGACCCGGAACTCGTCGACCTGTGTTGCAGCCGTCCGGACGAGATCTTCGGGGGACTCGACACCGTCGACGCCTGGGGTTCGGTGATCCAAGGCTGCACACCGCTGGATCGCACTGTTCCGGACGCGGAGCTGACTGCGGTGCTGCGGGTCTTCGCCGACTACGCCGACCTGAAATCGCCTTGGTTCCTGGGCTATTCACGCCGCGTCGCCGAACTCGCCACGGCAGCGGCCACAGTTGCCGGCCTCAGTGCGGACGACGTCGCCCTCGCCGAGCGTGCGGCGCTGGTGCACCGGATCGGGGCCATCGGCGTGTCGACGGGCATCTGGAACAAGCCCGGCCCCTTGACCATTTCCGAGCGCGAACGCGTCCGCACGGTCCCGTATCTCACCGAACGCGTGCTGTGCCGCCAACCGCGGCTGTGCGAGATCGGCGCGATCGCCGCGGCCGGCCACGAACGCATGGACGGCAGCGGATATCCCCGCGGCCTGACCGGCACGGCGATTCCCGCGCCCGCCCGGCTGCTGGCCGCCGCGGTGGTCTACCAGGCGCTCGGCGAGGATCGCCCGCACCGGACGGCGTTCGCGCCCGCCGACCGCACCGCGGCCATGCACGCCGAGGTCACAGCGGGACGGCTCGACGCCGACGCCGTCGCCGCGGTACTCACCGCCGCAGGCTGCCGACCGGGTCGCCGCCCCCGGCTCGTCGCCGGCCTGACCGGCCGCGAACTCGAAGTGCTCGAGCTACTGGTCCGTGGGTCGTCGAATCGGCAGATCGCGCAACACCTTTCGATCACGCCGCGCACCGTCGGCACCCATGTCGAACACATCTACACCAAGATCGGGGTGTCGACCCGCGGTGCCGCCGCGATGTTCGCCATGCGCCACGGGCTGGTCAGCGCGGCCGAATAGATCGGGTATTCACCCGATGTGTCAGGGTGCCTGCGGGTCGTAGAACCGATACATGGACCACGACACCGGCACGGGATGGGCCGTGGCGGGCGCCTTCCTGGAGGCCTTCGCCGGCCAGGATTTCGCCGCGCTGGCCGAATGCCTTGATCCCGACGTACATTTCCGCGCCCTGATCCCGCCGGGTCTGGTCGACGTGACCGGGGCCGACGACACCGTCGGCCGCTTCCGGCACTGGTTCGGCGCCGACACCTTCGAACTGGTCGACGCCTCCGTCGGCCGCGTGGGGGACCGCGTCGCGTTGAGCTGGCGGGTCCGCACCTCGCCACCCGGTGACCCGACCGCCGTCAAGATCGTCGAGCAGCGCCTGTTCGCCGCCGCCGATGAGCGCATCCATTCAATCGACTTGCTGTGCTCAGGATTTCAGCCCGAACCGAAGGAGAACCGCTCATGAGCTCCAAAGTGGCGATCAGCCTCACCACCGGTCTTGAGGACGCCGAGAAGGTCACCATCGCCCTGCTGATGGCGGTCGGCGCGGCCGAACAGGGACACCCGACCATGATGTTCCTGGCCAAGGAAGCCGTGCGGCTGGGCCAGCCCGGATTCGCGCTCGGCGTCGCCTGCGACGGCTGCCCTCCGCTGCCGGATCTCATGGCCCGTTACCAAGCCGCCGGCGGCAGGTTCCTGATCTGTCCCATCTGTTTCAACGCCAAAGCCCTTGACGCAGAGAATATTCTGACCAACGCCGACCTCGGCGGCACCGTCCCGCTGTGGCAGTGGATCGGCGACGAGCCGGCCACCACGTTCAGCTACTGAACTTCCTCGGACAGTTCCATCCAGCGTTCCTCCAGCTCGGTCACTTCGCCTTCGAGCTCGCGCAGCGAGCCGGTAAGACGTTGCAGCCCTTCGTAGTCGCCCTGGTCGTGCGCGGCGAGACGCTGGTGTGCGGTGTCGATCTGGCCGGCGAGCTTCTCCAGCCGCCGTTCGATGGCGGTCAGTTCCTTCTGCGCCGCACGCAGCTCGGCACCCGACAGCCCCTCAGGTGCCGCCGCGGCCGGTTTGGCTGTGGCGGTACCGGTTTGGGCTGCGTGCGTCGCCCGCAGGCGCAGGTACTCGTCGACCCCGCCGGGCAGGTGCCGCAACCGGCCACCGAGGATGCCGAACTGCTGATCGGTGACGCGCTCGAGGAAGTACCGGTCGTGGCTGACGACGATCAGCGTGCCGGGCCACGAGTCCAACAGGTCCTCCATGGCCGCCAGCATGTCGGTGTCCAGGTCGTTGGTCGGCTCGTCGAGGATCAGCACGTTGGGCTGTTCGAGCAGGATCAGGAGCAGCTGTAGCCGGCGCTGCTGCCCACCGGACAGATCCTGCACCGGCGTGGACAGCTGCGCGCTGGCGAAGCCGAGGCGCTCCAGCAGCTGACTCGGGCTGAGTTCCTGTGCCTTGGAACCGGATCCGAACGTGTACGTCGTGGCCAGCCGACTGAGCACCACACGTACGGGTTCGTCGAGATGCTCGGCCAGCTTGTCCACGCCCTGGGTCAGCGTGGCAATCTGCACCGTCTTGCCGTGTTTGACCCGGCCCTCGGTCGGCTCGACCGAGCCGTCGATCAGTCCGAGCAGCGTCGACTTGCCGGCGCCGTTGACGCCGAGGATGCCCGTGCGCTCGCCGGGGGCGATCCGCCACTCGACGTCCTGCAGCACCTGCCGGTCTCCGTAGGTCACCGACGCGTCCAGAATGTCGACGACCTGCTTGCCCAGCCGGGTCACCGCCAGCGACTGCAGCGCCACCTTGTCGCGGATCTCGGGCACGTCGGCGATCAGCGCGTTGGCGGCGTCGATGCGGAACTTCGGCTTCGACGTCCGTGCGGGTGCACCGCGGCGCAGCCACGCGAGCTCCTTGCGGGCCAGGTTCTGCCGCCGTGCCTCACTGGCGGCCGCCTGCCGGTCCCGTTCGACGCGCTGCAGGATGTACGCCGCGTAGCCGCCCTCGAACGGCTCGACGATGCGGTCGTGCACCTCCCATGTGGCGGTGCAGACCTCGTCGAGGAACCACCGGTCGTGGGTGACGACGAGCAGGCCGCCGGCATTGGCGGCCCAGCGCTTCTTGAGATGCGCTGCCAGCCAGGTGATCGCCTCGACGTCGAGGTGGTTGGTGGGCTCGTCGAGGATCAGGACGTCGTGGTCGCCGGCGAGCAGGCGGGCGAGCGCCACGCGGCGGCGTTGCCCACCCGAGAGCGTGCCGATCACCGCATTCCAGTCGAGGTCGCCGAGGAGCCCGGCGATGACGTCGCGGCCGCGGGGATCACCCGCCCACTCGTGCTCGGGAACGTCGCCGACGACGGCGTGCCCGACGGTGTCGGTGTGGTCGAGGGTGTCGGCCTGGTCGAGCATCCCGATCCGGACGCCGCCGCGTACCGTCACCCGCCCGGAGTCGGGCTTGAGCCGGCCGCCCAGCATTGCCAGCAAACTGGATTTGCCGTCGCCGTTACGGCCGACGATGCCGATTCGGTCGCCCTCCTCGATCCCGACCGTCAGCGAATCGAAAACCACACGGGTCGGAAATTCCAGATGCAGGGCTTCGGCCCCCAATAGATGCGCCATCAGGCGCAGATTCTAGGCGTCGGTCGCGGGTGCCCCTGCCACGCCGTAACCACGAGGTAACCAGCGCGTTGTGCCATGATGGCGTCGTAATCAGGGGGATTTGTACTTATTTGACCAAAAGGGAGTACCCGGTGGTGGATTTTTCGGTGATCACCGGGCCGGTGGAGCGGTTGGTAGCTACCGCGCAAAACGGCCTGGAAGTGCTGCGCTACGGCGGGCTGGAGACCGGCGCCGTGCCGTCGCCGTTCCAGATCGTCGAGAGCGTGCCGATGTACCGCCTGCGGCGCTACTTCCCGCCCGACGCGCGTCCGGGTGCGGCGCCGGCCGGTTCGCCGGTACTGATGGTGCATCCGATGATGATGTCCGCCGACATGTGGGACGTGACGCGCGACGACGGCGCCGTCGGCATCCTGCACGCCGCGGGCCTGGACCCGTGGGTCATCGACTTCGGCTCGCCCGATCAGGTCGAGGGCGGCATGGACCGCAACCTCGCCGACCACGTGGTGGGGCTCAGCGCGGCCATCGACACCGTCAAGGCGACCACGGGCAAAGACGTCCATCTGGCCGGCTATTCGCAGGGCGGCATGTTCGCCTATCAGACCGCCGCGTACCGGCAGTCCCGTGATCTGGCCAGCATCATCGCCTTCGGGTCTCCCGTGGACACCCTGGCCGCACTGCCGATGAACATGCCGGCGAACCTGGCATCCGGCGTCGCCGACTTCATGGCCGACCATGTCTTCAGCCGCCTGAACATCCCGGGGTGGTTGGCGCGCAACGGTTTCCAGATGCTGGACCCGATCAAGACCGCGCAGTCGCGCCTCGACTTCCTGCGCCAGCTGCACGACCGTGAAGCGCTGTTGCCGCGTGAGCAGCAGCGCCGGTTCCTGGCCAGCGAGGGCTGGATCGCCTGGTCCGGCCCGGCCATCGCAGAGCTGCTCAAGCAGTTCATCGCGCACAACCGCATGATGACCGGCGGGTTCGCCATCCACGGCAATCTGGTGACGCTGTCCGACATCACCTGCCCGGTCCTCGCCGTGGTCGGCGAGGTCGACGACATCGGTCAGCCCGCCGCGGTGCGCGGCATCAAGCGCGCCGCACCGGAGGCCGACGTCTACGAATACCTCATCCGTGTCGGGCATTTCGGTCTCGTCGTGGGTTCCAAGGCCGCCAGCCAGAGCTGGCCGACGGTCGCGTCGTGGGTCAAGTGGCTCGACGCCGGCGGACCGATGCCGGCCGACGTGGTGCCGATGCCGCTGCAGTCCGAACTGCCGCGCGAGTCGGTGCCGTTGGCCATCCGCGTGGCACACGGTGCCGCCGCCGCGACGGAGATGGCATTCAGCCTGGCCAACACCGCGGCCGACGCCGTGGTGACGGCCGGCAAGTCGACGCGCGCGCTGGCCATCGAGACCGTCCGGACCCTGCCGCGGCTGGCCCGTCTCGGCCAGATCAACGACCACACGCGAATCTCGTTGGGCCGCATCATCTGCGAGCAGGCCCAGGGCGCGCCGGACGGTGAGTTCCTGCTGTTCGACGGCCGCGTGCACACCTATGAGGCCGTGGACCGCCGCATCAACAACGTCGTGCGCGGTCTGATCGAAGTCGGTGTCCGACAAGGCGTTCGGGTCGGCGTGCTGATGGAGACCCGGCCCAGCGCGCTCGTCGCCATCGCGGCGCTGTCGCGCCTCGGCGCAGTGGCCGTGCTGATGCCGCCCGACGCCGACCTGGCCGTAGCGGCCCGCCTCGGCGGCGTCACCGACATCATCTCCGACCCGGCCAACCTGGATGCCGCGCGACAGCTGCGGACCCGCGTCCTGGTGCTCGGCGGCGGCGAGAACCGTGACCTGCACGTGTCCGACGACGCCGACGTCATCGACATGGAGCAGATCGACCCCGACGTCGTCGAGCTGCCCGGCTGGTACCGGCCCAACCCGGGTTACGCGCAGGACCTCGCCTACGTCGCGTTCGCCAACGTCGGCGGCGAGCTGGTGGCCCGGCAGATCACCAACTTCCGCTGGGCGCTCTCGGCATTCGGCACCGCATCGGCAGCGAACCTGGGCCGCGGCGACACCGTCTACTGCCTCACCCCGCTGCACCACCAGTCGGGCCTGCTGGTCTCGCTCGGCGGCGCGGTCGTCGGCGGTGCGCGCATCGCGCTGTCCCGGGGTCTGCGGCCCGAGCGCTTCGTGCACGAACTGCGGCAGTACGGCGTCACCGTGGTGTCCTACACCTGGGCGATGCTGCGCGACGTCATCGACGACCCGTCGTTCGTGATCAACGGAACCCACCCGGTACGCCTGTTCATCGGCTCGGGGATGCCGGCCGGGTTGTGGCGCCGTGTCGAAGAGGCGTTCCAGCCCGCACACGTCCTGGAGTTCTTCACGACCACCGACGGTCAGGCCGTGCTGGCCAACGTGTCGGGTGCCAAGATCGGCAGCGAGGGCCGGCCACTGCCGGGTGGCGGTCAGATCGCGTTGGCCGCTTACGACGTCGACGACGACCTGATCCTCGAGGGCGACGACGGTTTCGTGGTGCGCGCCGAGCCCAACGAGGTGGGCGTCCTGCTGGCCAAGCCGCGTGGCCCCGTCGACCCGACTGCCGCGGTCAAGCGCGGTGTCTTCGCGCCGGGGGACACCTGGGTGTCCACCGAGTTTCTGTTCCGCCGGGACGACGACGGTGACTACTGGATGGTCGACAACCGCCGTTCGGTCATCCGCACCCCGCGCGGCGCCGTGTTCGGCAAGGAGGTCGGCAATGCGCTGGGCCGCCTCGACGCCGTCGACATCGCCGTCACCTACCGGGTGCCGGTCGGTGATCGGGAGCTGGCGGTGACGGCCTTGAGCCTGCGTCCGGGTGGCAGTGTCCTGCCGGCCGAGCTCCGTGAGGCGTTGGCCGATCTGCCGGTCGGGGTGGAGCCGGACCTCATCCATGTGGTGCCGGAGCTGAAGCTGAACGCCTCCTACCGGCCGGTGCTCGCCGAGTTGCGTGCCGCCGGCGTGCCGGAATCGACGGACAACTCGTGGCAGTTCGACGTCGACAGCGACGCGTTTGTGCCGTTCACCGCGGCTGCCCATGCCGAGCTGACCGGAGCGAGCAGTCTGTCGTGACAGCCTGCCGGTACCGGTCGTCGCTGTTAGGCTGCGGTTTGTCAGTCGGGGTTCACGCCGTCGGGCGCAGATATCGAATGGAGAACGCATGACGTCACACACCAGCCGCGGGCGGCGTGGTGTTGCCGGCGCGATTCTGGCGGGAGCCGTGGCTGCCGGGATGCTGCTCACTCCTGCCGCGGCACACGCCGACATCCTCGACGACCTCGATGCCGAGTACGACATCGGCGCCAGTGGCGGCGACCTCGCGAAGCTGCTGCACACGTCGCTCAAGCTGCGTGCCCAGGGCTTCGGGCCGTCGCGGGGCAACCTCGCCGATATCGAGGCGGCGCTCGACCAGCGTCCCAACCAGGTGCCGCTGATCCACGCGCTGCAGGACACGGTGAAGTTCCAGAAGCGCAATCAGGCCCGCGCCGCCGGCGCGAAGCCGCAGAACCCTATCGTCATCGGTGGCCCGGGTGGCCTGCCGCCCGGTCTGGTGCCGGGTACCGGTGGCTCGCAGATTCCGTTGGGTGGCTGACGCGCGGTGATCGACGAAGCATTGCGCGCGATTTTGGTGTGCCCGCAGGACCGCGGTGAGTTGCTGCTGGTCGGAGACGAATGCCTGTACAACCCGCGGTTGCGCAGGGCGTACCGCATCGACGGCGGGGTACCGGTGCTGCTCATCGACGAGGCGGTCGACGTCACTGACGACGCCGAGCACCAGCGACTGCTCGCCGCCGCCCGGCGTTAGTCCAGCGCCGGCAGCTCGCCGGTGAGGTAGCGCTGCAGGTTCGGCGCGATCGTCTCCGCGATCTGGTGCACCGGAAGCGATCTGAACGGTTCCAGCTGCAGGATGTAGCGGGCCATCACGACGCCGATCAACTGGGAAGCGACGAACTGCACGCGGATTCGTCCCGTGCCGGGTGGATTGTCAACGCGCGCACCGACTTCGGCGGTGATGACGTCTTCCAGGAAGATGCGGATCAGGTTGACATCGTCGCCCGCGAGCATCGAGCGCAGCGCCGCGATGAACCCGACACCGAGCTCGGAGTCCCAGATCGGAAACAACAGCGACGGCAAGGTGCGGCCGAGTTCGTCGACAGGGGTGTCCCGCAACGGACCGAGCACCATCTGCGGGTCGATGGGAATGTGCACCGCGGCGGCGAAAAGCTGCTGCTTCGTTCCGAAGTAGTGATGCACCAGCGCCGCGTCGACACCGGCGGCGGACGCGATCGCCCGCACCGATGTGTTGTTGAAACCGTTGCGGGCGAACAGGTCCCGCGCACACGCCAGGATCGTCTCCTTGGTGTCCGACGTTCCGCTGGGCCGGCCGGGCGGCTTGCGGCGCGGCCGCGGCTGTGCCGCGGTCATGGGGTCCGGCGGCGCAGGGTCGCAGCGGCCAGGCACATGGTGACGACCGCGAACGCGATCACGATGACGATGTCGCGCATCGTGGTGCTGGTGATGTCGGCGTGGTCGGCCACCTGTTGGAGGGCCTCGAGCGCGTAGGTCGCGGGCAGTGCGTCACTGATCCACCGTAACCAGTCGGGCAGCATTTCGCGGGGAACGATGATGCCGCACAACAGCAACTGCGGGACGATCACCACCGGCATGAACTGCACGGCCTGGAACTCGGTGCGCGCGAAGGCACTGCACAGCAGGCCCAGACCGACGCCCAGCACCGCGTTGATGATCGCGATCAGGAAGACCAGGGCGGGGCTGCCCGCGGTGTCGAACCCGAGGAACCAGAACGACACCAGGCAGGCCAGCGTCGCCTGGGCGGCGGCGGCCACCGAGAATGCCGATCCGTAGGCGGCCAGCAGATCCAGCCGGCGCAGGGGAGTGGTGAGGATCCGTTCCAATGTGCCCGAAACCCGTTCGCGCTGCATGGTTATCGAGGTGATCAGGAACATCACGATCAGCGGGAAGACGCCCAGCAGGATCAGACAGGCGTTGTTGAACGGCGACAGCGTGCCTGGGCGGTGTGGCAGCTCGCCGAACATGAAGTACATCAGGGTGATGACGGCGCTCGGCACCACCAGGATCATCGCCATGCTGCGATGGTCGGCGGCGAGCTGACGCAGGATGCGGGCCGTGGTGGCCAGATAGGGCTGCAACGTCAACCGGCTCTGGCTGCGGTGCTGCGCCGGATGATGGTCAGAAACGCTTCCTCCAGCGATGAACATCCGGTGTCCTCTCGTAGTTGGGTGGGCGTGGTGTGTCCGAGCAGGCGACCCTCGCGCATCAGCAGCAGTTCGCCGCAGTGGTCGGCCTCGTCCATCACATGGCTGGACACCAACAGGGTGGTGCCGCCGCGGGCCAGCTGATCGAACTGCTCCCAGAGGTCGACGCGCAGTACCGGGTCCAGCCCGACGGTGGGTTCGTCGAGCACCAGCAGGTCAGGTTTGGACACCAGCGCACAGGCCAACGATGCGCGCGTCCGCTGTCCGCCGGACATGTTGCCGCACAACGCAGTTCGGTGATCCTGGAGACCGACGGCGGCTATCGCCTCGTCGGCGGCGGTCTTCCCGGCGCCCGTCAATGCGGCGAAATAGCGCACGTTGTCGATGACGCGCAGATCGTTGTACACCGTCGGCTCCTGGGTCACATATCCCACGCGCCGACGCAGATCTGCCGATCCGCCGGGCTTCCCGAGGACCGCGACCGTGCCGCTCGTGATGATCTGGGTGCCGACGATGGCACGCATCAGGGTGGTCTTGCCGCAGCCGGACGGACGGACCGAGCAATCCCGTGATGCTGCCACGCCGGACCTGCAGGGACACGTCGTCGACCGCGCGCCGATTACCGCGGACGACGGTCAGGTTGTCGATCCGAATCGCCACGTCAGAGCGCTGATCCAGTAATTCACCATTCGATGAACTCATCATATGGTGAATAATCCGCTCGTGGCGTGGGCATGTCAATGGCCGGCGCCGGACCGGGCAGAATGGCAGGCCATGAGCGCCGAGTCACTCGCCGTCGATCCGGTCACCGCGGCTCGGCGGCTGCTCGGTGCCACGTTGTACGGCCGGGACGTGGTCGCCACCGTCGTGGAAGTCGAGGCCTATGGCGGTCCGCCGTCGGGGCCGTGGCCGGATGCGGCTGCGCACTCGTACCGCGGGCCGACGCCCCGGAGTGCGGTGATGTTCGGGCCGGCCGGGTACTTGTACACGTACCGCAGCCACGGCATCCATGTGTGCGCCAACGTCGTGTGTTGCACCGACGGGGTGGCGGGTGCCGTGTTGCTCCGTGCGGCCCGCGTGGTCGACGGTTGTGGTGTCGCCGCGGGCCGGCGGCGCGCCGGCATCATGCCCGTCGCATACGCCCGGGGCCCGGGCAACCTGTGCGAGGCGCTCGGAATCACGTTGGCGGACAACGGTATTGACCTGTTTGATCGGCAATCGCCGGTCCGGATCGAACTCAACCCGCCACAGGAGGGCAGCGCCGGGCCGCGCGTGGGGGTCAGTCAGGCCGCCGACCGGGCCTGGCGGTTCTGGTTGCCGGGTACCCCCGAGGTGTCGAACTACCGGCGCAGTCCCCGGGCGCCCGCACCGGGCGAGAGCGACTGATGGCGGTCGGTGACCTGCGATAGGGGAAGATCGACGTCGTGAGTACTGGCATTCTCGATGAACTGGACTGGCGCGGCCTGATCGCGCAATCGACCGACCGCGAAGCGCTCGCCGCCGCGACCACCGATGGACCGCTCACTCTCTATGCCGGCTTCGACCCGACCGCACCCAGCCTGCACGCGGGACACCTGGTTCCGCTGCTCACGCTGCGGCGATTCCAGCAGGCCGGACACCGGCCGATCGTGCTGGCCGGTGGTGCCACCGGCATGATCGGCGATCCCCGCGACAACGGTGAGCGGACGATGAACACCGCCGACACCGTCGCGGACTGGGCCGAACGTATCCGCGGCCAGCTCGAGCGGTTCGTCGAGTTCAACGATTCGGGCAACGGTGCGATCGTCGAGAACAACCTGTCCTGGACCGGGCCGATGTCGGCCATCGAATTCCTTCGTGACCTGGGCAAACACTTCTCGGTCAACGTCATGCTCGATCGCGACACCATCAAGCGGCGCCTCGAAGGCGACGGGATCTCGTACACCGAGTTCAGCTACATGCTCCTGCAGGCCAACGACTTCGTCGAGCTGTACAAGAAGCACGGCTGCAGCCTGCAGGTCGGTGGCTCTGACCAGTGGGGAAACATCATCGCGGGCGTCCGGCTGGTGCGCCAGAAACTGGGTGCGACCGCGCATGCGCTGACGGTTCCGCTGGTCACCTCGGCCGACGGCAAGAAGTTCGGCAAGTCGACCGGCGGCGGCAATCTGTGGCTCGACCCCGAGCTGACCAGCCCCTATGCCTGGTACCAGTACTTCGTGAACGCGGCCGACGCCGATGTCGTGGGCTACCTGCGCTGGTTCACCTTCCTGTCCGCCGATGAGCTCGGTGAACTCGCGACCGCCACCGCGGAGCGGCCCCACGAGCGCGCGGCGCAACGGCGGCTGGCCCGGGAATTGACCACGTTGGTGCACGGCCAGGCGGCGACCGACGCTGTCGAACTGGCCAGTCAGGCGCTGTTCGGCCGCGCCGAGCTCGCGGATCTCGACGAGTCGACGCTCTCGGCGGCGCTGACCGAGGCCAGTAATGGCCAGGTCGCCGAGCTGACACCGGGTGGTCCGGATGGGATCACCGACCTGTTGGTTGCGACGGGGCTGTCCAAGAGTCGTGGGGAAGCGCGCCGGACGGTGGCAGAAGGCGGCGTCTACGTGAACAACGCACGCGTCGAAAGCGACGAGTGGGTACCACAGCCGACGGACTTTCTCGGTGAACGCTGGCTGGTGTTGCGGCGTGGCAAGCGCCACATCGCCGGGGTACGGCGGGTTGGCGGCTCCGGCCAAGGATGACGGCCCCTCTGACCAGGGGAAACGCTCCGCTGACCTGGCGATTTGACTCGCTGTTAGCCCTGCCGTAACTTATTCCAGGTCAGAGCGACACGGACAAGCGCCGGAGAGCGAAGACCAAATCCGAGAGTAACACCCATTAAGTTGGGAGTTCCTCACTGCCCGCACTACGGACCGCGGCTTTTAGCCGCGGGTTTGTTGCGCGGTCAGGCCGGGCGTGTTGTTTGAGAACTCAATAGTGTGTTTGGTGGTTTTTGTTTGTTGTTTTTTGACTGCACCTCGTGTTTTCCC